>JAQUZV010000228.1 GCA_028691155.1 Victivallales bacterium | reverse complement strand
TCATGCCGTTCGAACTGGACGATTTTACCGAGCAGACGCTCGGGTTGGGCGCCGATGCCCAGGCCCTGGCCTTTATCGGGGTGGAGCGCCGGAGCGACGGCCGCTTTTTCTATGGCGCCGGAATGCATTCCAATATCGACCAGGCCGCAATGCGGGCATTGTTTGCCGCGCTGAACCGGGCGGCAAACATTCGACGACAGGAAGCAAAAAACCAAGCGGCAAAATAAGTTTTTTTGGTGTTGCCGCTTGTTCCCGCCGGTTCTTGGACTATATTGAAAAAAGTTGTTAATAATTATCAAATCATAGATGATATGAAGAAAAATACCTCAACCATTATCGTTATTCTGGCCGTCATTGCGCTGTTGCATTTTGTTCTCATTTATTTCTTTTTCGTCCGTTCCGCCCAGTATGACCAGGCAACGCCGAATGCCGTTCCGGAACCGACCATTGTTCCGCCGGCGTCCGGCAGTCTTCAGACACCGGAGCGGCCGGTGGTCGGGCCGGCAAAAAAAAAACCTCTTTTTCAGTTGAAAGCTTCGATTACTCGCACAGTGTAAACGGCAGGATCAAAGCCATTCCCGAAACCAAGGACGTCAACAGCGGGATTCTGGTGGACGTCGACACCGGCCGGGTGTTGTGGTCGCTCAATCCCCACCGGGCGGTTCCGATTGCTTCCATGTCCAAAATGATGACCTTGCTGGTGGCGCTGGAAACCATTGAGTTTCACCATATTCCACTGTCACGCACCGTAACCGTCAGCAATTCCGCCGTCCAGGTCACGCCGACTATTGCCGGGCTTCGTCCCAAAGATCAACTGACGTTGGCATCATTGCTGCAAAGCACGATTGTCAAGAGCGCCAACGACTGCGCGCAAATGACCGCGGAATTTTTCGGCGGCGGCAAAGCCGCGCCTTTTATCGCGGCCATGAACCGTAAGGCCAAGGCCCTGGGTATGAGCCAAGCCGTCTTTTTCAATCCGCACGGACTTCCGGCCCAACAAAACAATCGCGCCAGTTGCGAAGAGATGGTTCGACTGGGTACGGCATTGATGCAACACCCTCTGGCGCGAGAGTGGGTGTCGCGCCAGAAAATAACTTTCACCAAAAAGGGCGCCAAATCGGTGCTTTTTTATAATCACAATCGCCTGCTCAAGTCAAAACAATGCCCCGGCGTAAACGGCATCAAAACCGGATTTACCCAACGGGCCGGATTCTGTATCACCGCCAATTGCGAACGCGATAACCACCACCTGATGGCGGTGGTTACCGGTTGCCCCTCCCAGCGCGACCGGGACAGTCTGGTAAAAAAGTTGTTCAACTGGGGCTTTCGACGGCTGGATAAATAGGGCTTGCCGAGCGGTTTCGTTTGGAGATGGCGGTGGGATAAATAGTCGGCCGCGGCTTCGCAACCGTCACCCGGCGGCATCGATGTTCCGCCGGCGGCGGTGGAAACAATATCGCCGGATTGCGATAGAAATGCAGTTTTTCCGGCAACGTCCGGAAACAGTTCAATACAAGACGGTTAAAATACCGAAAAGGGAAAGAATCGATGCTCGCCCTCCGGTCGTGCAACAACAGAGAAAACTTGAGCATTGCCGCTTTAAAATATCAAAAGCAACGCTATATTGAAACAAACTTCGATAGGGGAATCATTTTATGACTGACTATGACCACCAGGCCGAATCGGCTCCGGAAGCAAACGCCGCCGCCGCGCCGCCATCGCCACAAACCACCGGAATACCGGCTTCCGAACCGCAACCGCATTATAATTCTCCCCCGCCCTATCCACAGCAGGGAATGTCACCGCCGCCTCGAAACGACGGTTTTTTTGCTTCGTCGCCTCCCACTCCGCCACAGAAAAGATCCGGTTCCAGTGGTTGTTTCTGGGCCATGATCATCATCATTCTCGTCATGGTGGCAGGGATTGTCATCGGCGGCGTGGTTCTGATTGCCGGCGGCATCTCCTCTCTGAAATCGACCATGGGTCAAATGGGAGACGGCGGTCTGGCACCAGGAAAATATCAGGAAACCGTAGTGTCCGGCAATCGGAGTTCCGACAATAAAATTGCCGTGGTCTATGTCAACGGCGTCATCTCGGGCACCGACGACGGCGGCTTCTCGAGCCGCGGCGCCACCGCCGCAGTCGTCAACCGCAAGCTGCGCCATATTCTGAAAGACCACCGCATCAAAGCCGTGGTGGTTCGCATCGACTCGCCGGGGGGAGAAGTCACCGCCTCGGATGAAATCCATCATATGTTGTTGCGCATCCGCAAAGAACGGAAAATTCCGGTCGTTGCCTCAATGGGCTCGATGGCGGCCAGCGGCGGTTATTACATTGCCGTCGGCTGCGACTACATCGTCGCCCACCGGATGACCACCACCGGCAGCATCGGGGTCATCATCCAGACCTATAAATATTATGATCTGTTCCAGAAAATCGGCATCAAGGGTGAAGCCTACACCTCCGGACCGATGAAGGACATGCTCGCCGGCGACCGTCCGACGACCCCGGCGGAACAGGAAGTGGTCAAGCAAATCCTCGCCCATATCTATACCGACTTTGTCAAGGTGGTCGCCGCCGGACGGTCAAAGTACCTGACCGCGGAAAAGATTCGCGACACCAAGATCGGCGACGGACGTATTTTCCTCGGTTCCGAAGCCCTGAAGCTGCATCTGGTCGACGAATTGGGTTACTTTGAAGATGCCGTGAACAAAGCCGCCGCGCTGGCCCATCTGGGGGAAAATTATAAAGTGGTAACCCTCAATGAGCCGTTTTCGCTCGCCACGCTGTTCGGACAGATGGAAACCAGCGAAGAACGGGCCGTAAAACTGGAAATGCCCGGCAGCAAGGGCGTAAAGCTGGAAAAAGGCAAGTTTTATCTGCTGCCGAAAGATATGATCGAACAGCCGTAATTCAAGCATCAATCAGGCCGTACCGGCCCGACCGGCAACGGCAATGTCACGACAGGAAGTAAGGAGAAATGCATAAATGACCGAGATCGGAACACCGATGTCAGCAACCGGCACGAAAGTGGTACTGTGCGGCTCGGGTGAGCTGGGCAAGGAACTGGTAATCGAACTGCAACGCTACGGCGTGGAAGTGGTGGCGCTGGACAAATATCCCGACGCGCCCGCCATGCAGGCGGCACACCGCTCCTATGTGCTTTCAATGCTCGACGGAGAAAACCTGCGCCGGATCATCGAAGCGGAAAAACCCGATTACATCGTCCCGGAAGTCGAAGCCATTGCCACCGGCACCCTGGTCGAACTGGAGCAGAAGGGCTATACGGTCATTCCCACCGCCAAAGCCACGTTTCTGACCATGAACCGCGAAGGCATCCGGCGGCTGGCAGCCGAGGAACTGGGATTGAGAACTTCGCCCTACCGTTTCGCCGCCACCCGGGAAGAATTTATCGCCGCGATTGACGCTATCGGTTATCCCTGCGTGGTAAAACCGATCATGAGTTCCTCCGGACACGGTCAGAGCGTACTGCGCAGCGAAAACGATCTGGACAAGGCCTGGTCCTACGCCCAGGAAGGCGGCCGGGCCGGAGCCGGCAAGGTGATTGTCGAAGGATTCGTCGATTTCGATTATGAAATCACCCTGTTGACGGTGCGTCATATCGGCGGCACCTCGTTCCTGGCACCGATCGGGCACCGTCAGGTGGACGGCGATTACCGGGAATCCTGGCAGCCGCAGCCGATGAGCGACACGGCCCTGGATACGGCGCGGGAAATAGCCCGGGTCATTACCGACGCGCTCGGCGGACGCGGCATCTTCGGGGTTGAACTCTTCATCAAGGGCGACGAGGTCTATTTCAGCGAAGTCTCACCCCGCCCGCACGACACCGGCATGGTGACCATGATTTCGCAGGATCTTTCCGAATTTGCGCTCCATGCCCGGGCGATACTCGGATTGCCGATTCCGAATATTCATTTTCACGGCCCTTCGGCATCCCGGGCCATTGTGGTCGAAGGACACTCGCATCAGGTGAAATTCGGTCATCTGGAACAGGTGCTGGCCGAACCGGACACCCAACTCCGGCTTTTCGGCAAGGGAGAAGTCAACGGCCATCGCCGCATGGGGGTAATCCTCGCGCGCGGCAACAGCGTGGCCGAAGCCAGAGCCAAGGCCAACCGGGCTTTCGATGCGCTGGATGTCAGCCTCTGATCCGGCCCGCGGGGGCGAAACG
>JAQUZV010000227.1 GCA_028691155.1 Victivallales bacterium | reverse complement strand
CGCCGAACGCCGCAGTGGGGCGTAACCGCTCCGCCGGTGTTTATGGCGATTACCGCCGCCGCCGGCGGCGACTGGGTACAAGTTGACGCCGGCGCGGCGATTGTCCAGTTACAGTTGGCGGCTTATGCTCTCGGGTTGGGATGTTGCTGGATCGGTGCTTTCGACCATGCCGCCGCCGATCGGATTCTGCAACTGTCGGCCGGGATGCGAACCGTGTATCTGGTGGCGGTGGGTTATCCGGCGGAATCCCCGGTGCGGGACGATATCGGCGGTGACGGTGAGGTGGGATATTATCTCGATGCCGCCGATATTCTGCATGTGCCCAAATACACGGTCGATGCGATAACCGATTGGCGCTGAATGTAATTGCGGTATCTTTCCCGCGGCAATGCAAGAAATGGCGGCCGGGGCGGCGGGAGTAGGGATAAATTGCTATTGACAAAACGGCATTGCCCGGTTATAATCTTGTTAGGCACCCGCAAGGGATTCCTCCTAAAAGAAGCCGGACGACCGTCCGGGTGATACTGCGGGTGTCGAGAAGGCGATCAGCTAGTGACAGTCTGAACCCATTAAACATCCTCCTTGATCGCCTTCTCTTTTATTACCGTGACCGATACTTTGCTTATCCGGGGATGCATGTTTTTCTGCCGAGGTGAAAATGACCGTTTTTTTCGATATTTCCAGACAATAGTGGTGGTAAAAGACGGCAATTGAATCTATTAATATAGCAGTACCCGACTAAAAATTGCATATTCCGGCAAAAACTTTTATTCGTTTGATCGATCGTATCGACTCTTATGGTCCCGTTGGGACCGGGGGGAACTGAAGACGGCATTTGGACGGCGGATGGTGGTTCACTGCCGGGAATCGGTCGGTGGCGGTATCCCGATTATTAGGGAAGTTCAGTCTACTATTTTGACTACCGGAAATGACGGAGGATGAGTGATGGGGATAAGGGCTTGGTTGTGCTGTGTCGGATGGGTGACGGTAATGCTGGCCGGATGTGAAAGAAATAATACAGCGCCGCCGCCGCCGCCCAGTGTGGATGTGGCTCCGGCGGTAGAAGGCTATGTGGTCAATTCCTCGCAGATTATCGGGCAGGCCAAGGCGGATGAAAGCGTCAATCTGGTGGCCCGGGTCAAAGGATTTCTGACCAAGCGCAATTTCATTGAAGGGGCCATGGTCAAGAAGGGCGAGTTGCTGTTCGAGATTGAAAAGGCCCAATATCAGGCCGATGTCATGAGCGCCAAGGCGGCGCTGGAAAAGGCTCAGGCGGCATTGATGAATGCCAGGACGGAATTCGAGCGCCAATCGCAGTTGCTGGCGAAAAATGCCACGGCCAAGCGCACCTATGACGATGCTCAGGCCAGGAAGATGGAAGCGGAAGCCGAGGTGATGGATGCCCAGGGGCAGTTGGATGTTGCCAACCTCAATCTTTCCTATACCAATATTTACAGTCCTTTCGACGGCCGGGTCGGCCTGGCTACCTACAGCGTCGGCAATGTGGTGGGACCGGACAGCGGCAAACTGGCCAATGTGATCAAGCTCGATCCGATCCGGATTGCTTTCAACGTCAGCGAAGTCGATATTCTGCGGCTGAACATCCGCCGGGAAGAGCAGCGCGGCAAACCGGGCAAGCTCCCTTTGCATGTTCGGCTCCGGCTGGTGTTTCAGGATGGCACGGTTTATCCCGAGGAAGGCCGGATCGGTTATTCCTCCAATCAGATCAATTCCTCTACCGGCACCTTGATGGTGGAAGCGTTGTTCCCCAATAAAAACTATCTCATCATTCCCGGAATGTACGTCAAGGTGATTATCGAGGATCGCCGCAAGACGCCGGCGTTGCTGATTCCCCAATCGGCGATAATGGAAAACCTCTCCGGCAGTTTTGTCATGGTGGTCGACAAGAACAATGTCGTTGCCACCAAGGTAATTCAGACCGGACTGAAGAAAGGGGCCAGCATTCAGGTGGTGTCCGGCCTCAAGGCGGGAGAATTGGTGATTTTCAATGGTCAGCAACGGGTGCGCAAAGGCAGTAAGGTTGCGCCGCAGCTCGATCGTAATTATGCGGAGCAGGCGGGACCATCGGTTACTTCCGCCGTGGAAGAAGCGGATAATTCCGGCGCAGCGACTGCTGCTGCTGCTGCTGTGTCGATGCCGTCGTCGACACCGTCGAATTCCGCGGCCGGTGGTACGGCAACAGCACCGACGCCGAAGTCTGCGGCGCCGGTGAAAAAGTAGGAGCATCCGCCGATGATCAGTCAATTTTTTATCGACCATCCCCGGTTTGCGCTGGTAATTTCGATTGTCATTACCTTTGTCGGATTGATTGCGATTTACGTGTTGCCGGTATCGCAGTATCCCAATATCACGCCGTCGCAGATTCAGATTTCCGCCATGTATCCCGGGGCCGACGCCGCGACGGTAATGAAGACGGTGGTGCAGCCGATCGAATCGCAGGTCAACGGGGTCAAGAATATGATGTATATTTCTTCGACCAGCGGGGACGACGGTTCGGCCAACATCACGGTGACATTCCCGGCCGGTTCCGACGGCGACATCAACACGGTTAATGTCATGAATCGTGTCAACATCGCGGAGCCGCAACTGCCCTCCGAGGTCAAAGCCCAAGGGGTGACGGTTAAGGAGAAATCCGCCAATATGCTGTTGGTCATCAATCTCTATTCTCCCAATGGCACGTACGATTCGATTTACCTGAGCAACTATATCAATATCTATATCCGCGATGAAATCATGCGGATTCACGGGGTGGGCGACAGCGCCATTCTTGGCGCCGCCGACTATGCCATGCGGATTTGGCTGGACCCCGACCGGCTGGCCAACTTTCACATGACCGTCGATGATGTCATTACCGCCATTAAAAATCAGAATATTCAGGTGGCGGCCGGGGCCATCGGCGAAGCGCCGATCAGCGATAAGCAGATTTTTCGCTATACGGTCCAGACCCAGGGGCGGATGACGAACAAGACCGAGTTTGAAAATATCATTATCCGGGCGGCGGAGGACGGGGCCAACGTCAAGATCAAGGATGTGGCAACGGTGGAGTTGGGGGCGGAAAATTATTTTTCCCAGAGTACGCTCAACGGCAAGCCGGCTTCGTTGTTGGCGGTCTACCAGCTCAATGACGCCAACGGCCTGCAGATCGCCGACGCCTGCCGTAAAAAACTGGAAGAGCTGAAGAAGGATTTTCCGGCGGATCTCGATTACAGCATTCAGTACGATACGACCAAGTTTATTTCCGCTTCGATCGACGAAGTGGTAAAAACCCTGTTCGAAGCGGTGTTTCTGGTGATTCTGGTTACCTGGTTGTTTCTGCAGGATTGGCGTTCGACGCTGGTGCCGACGATTGCCATTCCCGTGTCCCTGATCGGCACTTTTGCCGCGTTGCAGGTGCTGGGATATTCCATCAATCTGATTACCCTGTTCGGGTTGATTCTGGCAATCGGGATTGTGGTGGACGATGCCATTGTGGTGATCGAGAACGTCAATCGCCTGATGGCGGAGGATCATCTCGACGCCCGGGCGGCGGCCAAGAAGACGATGATGCAGGTTACCGGACCGGTAATCGCCACGACGCTGGTGTTGCTGGCCATGTTCATTCCGGTTTGTTTCCTGCCGGGTATTACCGGGGAAATGTACCGTCAGTTCGGGGTTACCATCTCGGTGGCGGTGACGATTTCCTCGATCAATGCGCTGTCGTTGTCGCCGGCGCTTTGCGCCGTACTGTTGCGCCCGACATCGTCCGGACATAAATTTTTCATTTTCCGCTGGTTCAATGCGATATTCGAACGCATTTCCGGCGGTTATGCCCGGATTGTGACCGTTCTGGTCCGCAAAGCGGTGTTGGTGCTGCTGGCCTATCTGGTGCTGATGGGCGTGACCTGGAAAATCTACGGCATGTTGCCGACCGGATTCATTCCCAACGAAGATCAAGGCGCGTTTATGGTCAACGTACAGTTGCCGGATGCCGCCGCGTCGCCGCGAACCGCCAGGATTGTCCAGGAGGCGGCGCAGATCATGGCCAAAACGCCCGGCGTGGCCAGTGTGATGACCACGACCGGATTCAGTATTATTACCGGCAACAACGCTTCGAACAACGCTTTTATGATCGGGGTATTGAAAGACTGGAAAGACCGGACGGCGCCGCAGGAAGCCCAGGAAGCGATCATCAATTATCTTCGGGGACAGTTCAACACC
>JAQUZV010000226.1 GCA_028691155.1 Victivallales bacterium | reverse complement strand
ATCGCCGATGATCGACGATGAAATCAATCTGCTGATCGTCATGAACCAGCCGTCGATGGACATGTTCTTGCCCAAGCTCAAGGAAAACGGCGTTCTGCTGTATGACAGTTCGGTCATCGCGCCGCCGCAGTGTTCTCCCGACAAGATGGTTTTTGCCATTGACGCCTCGGATATCGCCAATCATATCGGCAGCATCAAATACGCCAATTCGGTAATTCTGGGCGCGCTGGCGCTGGCGCTGGAAGATTATTTTCTGGAAGGTGAAGACAAGCAGGATTTCGATGCGGTTTTCGAAGAAGCCATTATGGAGCGTTTCAGCCGCAAACAGGAAGTGATCGATCTCAATATCAAGGCGTTCCGGGCCGGGAAAGAGGCCGTACGCGAAACTTTTTCCCATCGGAAGCAATAAACTATGCTGGCAAAGAGAATTATTCCCTGTCTCGACGTGACCGCCGGCCGGGTCGTCAAAGGTGTTAATTTTGTGGACCTGGTCGATGCGGGCGATCCGGTGGAGGCGGCGATCGAATACAACCGCCAGGGCGCCGATGAATTGGTTTTCCTCGACATCACCGCCACCAGCGACAACCGCGACACCATGGTGGATGTGGTCCGCCGCACGGCGGAGCAGGTTTTTATTCCGTTGACGGTGGGCGGCGGCATCCGGTCGGTGGCGGATATGCGCGCCATGCTCAACTCCGGGGCCGACAAGGTTTCGGTCAACAGTGCGGCGGTACGGGATCCGGAATTGATCCGGGCCGGAGCGGAACGTTTCGGCGCGCAGTGTATTGTACTGGCCATCGACGCCCGGCGCGTTCCGGACGAACCGCGGCGCTGGGAAGTTTACACTCATGGCGGCCGTAAACCGACCGGCATCGATGTGCTGGAATGGGTGCAGCGCGGTGTGGCGCTCGGCGCCGGTGAGATTCTGTTGACCAGCATGGATGCCGACGGCACGCTTGATGGTTACGACTGCGAACTTACCCGGGCGGTTTCCGAGGCGGTGCCGGTGCCGGTGATCGCTTCCGGCGGGGCCGGGAAGTTGGAACATCTGGTGGAAGTGCTGGAAAAAGGCAAGGCCGATGCGGTGTTGGCGGCCAGTATTTTCCATTTCGGCACCTATACGGTTCCCCAGGCCAAAGCTTTCCTGAAACAGCATCATATTCCGGTTCGGGACTGACCTGTTCCGACCGGCTCAACTTTTATAAAGGATTTTTTTCATGGATCAGAATTTTGAAGCCGCCAGTCTGCAATATCATGCCGCTCCGACGCCGGGCAAGATTTCCCTGGTTTCGACCAAAGCGTGCGAAACCCAGGCCGATCTGGCCAAAGCTTATACTCCCGGCGTGGCGATTCCCTGTCGGAAGATTCAGGAAAATCCGGAGGACAGCTGGAAATATACCGCACGCAGCAACCTGGTGGCCGTGGTCAGCGACGGTACCGCCGTGCTTGGTCTGGGCAATATCGGCCCGGAAGCCGGCATGCCGGTAATGGAAGGCAAGGCGGTGCTGTTCAAAAAATTTGCCGATATCGATGCAATTCCGCTTTGTCTGGGGAAAGTCTTTCTGGATAACGGTCGCACCGATGCGGACAAGGTTATTGCCACCGTGCAGCGGTTGGAGCCTTCGTTCGGCGGTATCAATCTGGAGGATATCGGCGCTCCGGCCTGTTTTGCCATCGAGAGTACGCTCAAGAAAACCATGTCCATTCCGGTGTTTCACGACGACCAGCACGGTACCGCGATCATTTCACTGGCCGGATTGCTGAATGCACTGCAACTGGTTGGCAAGGATATTACCGCGGCCAAATTTGTCATCAGCGGTGCCGGGGCGGCCGGAATTGCCTGTTCCGAGTATTATATTGCTGCCGGAGCACGGCGGGAAAACTTCCTGATGTGCGATTCCAAAGGTGTTATTTATCGCGGTCGCCCCGATGGTATGACGCCGGAAAAGGCCCGGCTTGCCAATGATACGGCCGCTCGGACGTTGGCCGAGGCCATGAAAGGTGCGGATGTGTTCGTCGGTGTTTCGACGGGCAATTGCGTGACGCCGGAAATGGTGCGTTCGATGGCGCCCGGAGCGATTGTTTTCGCCATGGCCAATCCGACGCCGGAAATTTTCCCGCAGGATGCCTGGGAGGCCGGAGCCGCGGTGGTCGGTACCGGCCGGACCGATTTCCCGAATCAGGTCAACAACGTGCTGGGATTCCCCGGCATTTTCCGGGGGGCGCTGGATACCCGGGCTACCGATATCAATGAGGAAATGAAATTGGCGGCTTCCCGGGCGCTGGCGGAGATTGTTCACGAGCCGGTAACGCCGGAAGTCATGACGGTTCTGGCGACGGCGTATCCTAACGATGCGGCGGCCGGCATGTTCGACGGGATCTGTCCCTTTAAAAATACGCTGGTGATTCCGAAACCGTTTGATCCGCGGGTGGTACCGCGGGTGGCGCGGTATGTGGCGGCCGCGGCGATGCGCAGCGGGGTGGCCCGGGTGGCGATTGATGACTTAGCGGCCTACGAACAGGAATTGACGCAGCGGTTGCAGCGTCGCTGAACGGGTTGACCGGGAGAAAATAGAATGACCGAGGAAAAAAACGATGCCGATTTGCCGTTCGAAAAAGCGTTGGAGCAGTTGGAAGAGATTGTGACCCGGATGGAAGAGGGCGAACTGCCGCTGGAAAAGATGATTGAATATTACGAGCGGGGCAGCCGGTTGTCCGCCGTTTGCGCGGCGAAATTGCAGGGGTTTGAAAAAAAGATCGAATTGTTGTCTCGCGATGATGGGAAGGGTGGCATCTGGCGGGAATTCGATCCGGAATCCGGCAAACGGCTGGGGACGGCGGAGCGTGAAGCATCGGACGAATCGGGGCCGGAGCGGGATGAAAAAAACTCGGGCGATTTACTTTTTTGATTTTTTTGGCGGAAACGGACAATATTTTCCGGATTGTTGCGTTTTCTGATTAAACAGCGTGAACGTATAGAGGAACTTTAGTCTATATGAAAACAGCGTGGACAGCGGCGGCGGCAGGTTGGTTGCTGGTGGCCGGAGTGCAGGGCATGGCCGGAGAGTCTCCGGCAGCTTCCGGGCAACTGGCGGCAAAGCCGACCCCGGTTGCCGGCGTCAAAAAAGCAACTGCGGCGACAGTCAAGTCGGGCCGGGAAGTGGAAATACGGAAACAGGCCGCGGTTAAAAAGATTGTCAACGAGCATTTGTTGTTTGAGATCAATCGGGAAGACCCGGAACTGGGCCGGAAACTGGAAGCGATGCGGCGGCATGATCCGGAAGCTTTTACCGCCGCCATAGAAGATTATGCCCGTAAAAGCAGTGCGGCCAAAAAGCGGAAGACGGAAGAATTTCGTCATTTGGTGGAAGAATATCTGCTCAATCCCAACGAAGAATTGAAAAAAGAAATCAAAAACCGGTTGGCCGAGGTTTATGATCGTAAAATTCGCTGGGAAAAAGACGTTATTGCCAAGTGGCAGAAAAAGTTGCATGAGCGGCAGGAAAAGTTGAAAAAGATCGAAGCGGAGCGTGATACGCTGATCGACGAGCAATTTGAAAAAATCACGCAATGGCAATGGTAAATTATCATGGCTTCTCCTACGGGCTGTCTTATTCTCCCCCCCCACAAAGACAGCCCGTTCTTTTTTCTCCCGGCCGATGCCGTTGCCATGAGACTTGTTACGGCAATAATAATCTTCTCCCGGCGATATCGCGAGAGGGGGAATTTAAGAAAAAATTACGGCCGTCGATTGCATATCACCAATCCCCGCCTATATTACCGTTAATGGTTCCAGCAAATAACGTTTCTCGAAACAGGCAATCATGAGTAAAATAAATTTCGAACATCAGGTATTCGTGGGCGGCCCGGCGGCAGTAGTCGTCGGGCTAGTGGTGTTTGTAATGGTTGCGTAGTCCTCATACGGGCTTTGCTACGGGAACCCTTTCCGCTCGATTTATCATTTTCATGACGTAAAGATCTTCTTGTGGCGAATCCTGACCGAGGCGGCCGATCTACCGATGCAGTATTGACGACGAAGCAAATAAAATGAGGATACGGATTATGAAAACGAAGCGGATGAAAGGGAGTGACATAACGATAAAATGCCTGGAGCGACAAGGTGTCGACGTGGTCTTTGCCTATCCCGGCGGACAGTCCATTGAATTGCATCAATCGCTGGCGCGGTCGCCCATCCGGGTAATTCTGCCCCGCCATGAACAGGG
>JAQUZV010000225.1 GCA_028691155.1 Victivallales bacterium | reverse complement strand
CCGGTGCCGCCGCGCGGCCGCCGCGACCGCGGCGGCATCGTCCTCCCGATTGATGGTCAGAATATCAATCCGCCCGGTCATGACATCGATCACCTTCTTGACATTGATGCGCAGCGCACTTTCCAGCAATTCGCGTTCCGCCGGCGAGAAGGCCTCGCCGCAGCAGGAAGCGGAAAGGAATGCGGTGTATTCTTCGGGGGACAACGGTTCGGAACGACACCGTCCCAGCCAGTCGAGGATTCGGGAAAAACATGCATTGATAAAGCGGACAAACGGCATCAGAAGCCGCCGCAGCAGCCATACCGGTCGGGCCACCCGCAGCGCCACGGCTTCGGTATGGGTCAGCGCGATTGCTTTCGGGGTGATTTCACCGAAGATCAGCAGCAGAAAAACCGCCAGAAAAACGGAGATGAGTTCCGACAGAATCCGGTTTACCGCCAGCGAACGGATCAATTCGTCTTCCACCATGGAGATGCCGACATTGACAAACATGTTGCCGAGGATCAGCACAATCAGGGTATAATGGTAGGAGCTCATCAGGTCGATTACGGCCCGGCGCGGTTTGTCCGTCGCCTGCCGCCAGGATAACAATCGAGCCCGGCTCAGCGAGAACAGGGCGGTCTCCGAGCCGGAAAAAAAAGCGGAAAACAGAACCAGAAGCGGCAGCAGAGCCCCCAGGATCAAGCCGTAAAATGTCATTGCGGCCTCCGCGGCCGCCGGGCGCACGGCAATATAAAGGCGAACGAAAAACTACACGACGGAGGTTCCGTATCGCCGGAATTCGATAAACCGGTCATAAATATCTGCCGCCGGACGAGTGCGGCGATCATCTCCTTTTCCACAAATAATAAATGTAAAATAATATATACCGGCATGGAGTAAATTTCAAAGAGAAATTTTCCGGTTCCGCCGTTCCGGCATTTGCATTTATTGCCAAAAAGGGGTAAACTGCCCCACAGTGCAGTTTAATCATAACAACAATACGGTTGCAAAATTATGAATTTTATCGTCAAGGACCAGGAAGGCAACGAATCCGCCTCGTTGAGCCACAACGAAGTGGAACAGCTGATCATCCATGGCAAGCTCAATGCCGAATCCCCGATCCGCAACGCCATTATAAAAAAATGGAATACCGTCGAGGGGATCGGGATGTTTGCCGAAATACTGGCTTACGCCGAACAGAAGTTGGCCCAGGAAGATCCCGAACAGGCCGAAAAAATCCAGGAAGAACGGCAAATTAAAAAACAGAAGAAGCAGGATGGCGCTTATGGTACCGCGTTCCGCAACCGGATCGACCCGGTGCCGGCATCGTTGGCGTTGCGTCTCTCTTCCGCGTTGACCGACCTGCTGATTTTTGTCGTGATCGCCGGAATTCTTGCGCTGGCCGGTTGGGGGGAACTGCTTTTGTTCTCGCGCCAGGATACGGCCACGGAAGTACCGAAACCGGTTAAGGCCAATGTCAACCAGGTAAGCGCCGCCGCTCCGGCCGCGACCCCGACGGAGGCCAAGGGCGAACCTTCGGCCACGACCGATACCGCCAAGGGCGAACCTTCGGCCAAGACCGATACCGCCAAGGTGCCGAAGAAGGATTTTACATTCAAACCGGGCATCAACCGCGATAATGCCGTCAAGTCCCCGAGTAATCTGGACAACAAGGCTCGCGGCTTCAATTTCGGTTCGCGTTGGACGATGAAATCCGGGGAAACGTACTGCTGCATTTCCGCCTCCGACACCCGGGGACAATGGATAAAAGCAGCAAGAATATCGGCCCTGCTGCATCGCGGTTATATCATTATTTCGCTGGTGGCCGTTCTCTATTTTTCCCTGGCGTTCGGGGTGTTTGCCCAAACGGTCGGCATGTGGTTCTGGGGGCTGTTCGTGGCCAAAACCGACGGCGGCGAAGCCTACATGTTCCGGGGGTTTGTTTATGCTATGCTGATGTTGGCGTTCGGAATCCTGATGCCCCTGATGGCGGTCATGCGCAGCCGGGCCATTCATGACCGGCTGGCCGGAGTTACGATCTTCAGGACTGCGGGCGCCAGAGAGCGGTAATGGCACCGCCGGCATGGGCTTGCGACGGTTATCCGGAACTGCGGTTCCGGTGCCGTTGCTGCGGGTTCTGCTGTTCCTATTTTGATGTTACCGCCACCACTGAAGAAGTTGCACGAGTCGGAAAACTGTCCCTGCCGGGGGGAACCGCGGGGAGAGACGGTTTTTCGCCGCTTTCGGATCGGCTCTTTACCATTGACAAGAATGAGACGCATCATTGCCGCTTCATGGATGATCAGGGGTTGTGTCTGATTCACCGTACGGCCGGAGTCGAGGCCAAACCGATTGCCTGTCGCCTGTTTCCGTTCAGTATTCACACCTGGGCCGATGGCCGCATTTCCGCCGACCTGCGGTTTATCTGCCCGGCGGTCGGCGACCCGGAAGGAACCCGCCTGGCCGATCACGCCGTTCACATCCGCACCATGGCCCAACTGCTGACGGCGCGGGAGAAATACGCCGATACGGTTTATTCCCGGCGCAATCCGGCGCCCCTGGCCCGTGTACGCCGGGTTCACGAGGGGTACCAGGCCATCCTTTCCGCCGAGGAATATCCTTGGGCGTTGCGGCTTTACAGCGTGGCCAAAATTATCGCCTTCCACGACCGCAAGAGCATGTTTCCGGCCATTGCCGCCGCCGAGGCCGGATTTTGTGACGAGGCGATGGCCTTTGTCCGGAAAGCGGAAGCCTTGTTGTCCGGAGAGCTGAAGCAGGCGGGTACGCCGGGGTCTCGCGAGCGAATGGAATTCCGGTCGCTGGTGGGCGGGTATCTGCGCGATGACAACGCTGTCGACACCGGCGTAATTGCGCGTTTGATCCGCATGCGACATTTTGTGGCTTTCGTGCTGGGGGGCGGATCGCTCCGGCGGCTTAATCCATCCTGTCCGGAAACGACCGGGATTGCCTGTCCTGGTGCCGCCGGAGGCATGCCTCTGTCTCCGGATGCCGTTCGGTTGTTCAACCTGTTCTTTTACGGTAAATTGTATTCCATGCACTTCTGTAGTCGTTATGTCCACGGTTATACCTATGAATTGGGGTTGCGGCATCTGTTGCTGACCGCGCCGGTCGCCCACGCGATTGCCGCGATGTTCGCCCGGACGGCGGGATGCTCCCGGGTTGACGGGACCATCATGCGGCAGGTACTGACCTATATTGATACGTCTTTCATTCTGTCGCCGTATTTCCGGCAGCAACAAACCATAAAGCGGTTGCGTTTTTTAACCGCTCCCAAGGTGTTTGCGGCGCTGCTCAAAGATTGCCTGCCCTGAAAAACCATCCACCATTGCCGGCGGAGAACTTCATATGTCGGCGATACGGAGCAATTCTTGCTGCTTTTTCCGGTTGTCGCTTGCAATCCGGTCCCCGCAGGACATACATTATCCGGAAAGGCGTAGGCCGGGCAAAGTTGAAATTATGTTTTTGCCGGGCTGAAAAAACGCAGCAAAAGGAGGATATGGCCATGAAGAGATCGGTATTGTTGATTCTGGTGGACAAGCGTAAAGAATCGGCGGTAAACATGCAGAAGACGCTGACGGCATGGGGATGTCTGATTAAAACCCGACTGGGACTTCATGACGGCGTCATGGATAACTGCTCCCAGTCCGGCCTGATTATGTGCGAACTGGCCGGAACGGAAGAAAACCGGCAGGAACTGACCCGCAAGTTGAATTTGCTCAAGGGGGTCAAGGCGGAATTGGTCGAAATGTCTCTGGACCCGATCGAATAAGCATTGCTGTTGCCCGGAATGATTTCCGGGGGATGCCGTCGGTGTTTTTTCCTTTCACGTTCGGAGTGAGGGCGTCATATTTTCCGGAGGAACCGCTCTCCGGCATGGTCGCCGACTTGTCGTCCCGTTCGGTCGGACAAAACCGGGAAAATGGCGGTAACCCAATTTGCTTTTTTATCTTTTTCTGTGTAATTTCTATGGTGTTGCCATGTGAGATTACCATAAGAGAAATGAGGTTTATCCTATGTATTCAGCCATTATCGGATTGATAATGATTTTGGCGCTGGTCGGCATAATCGTCTGTGTCAAGAAGCAGCGCACCAACCCCAATGCCCAACCGATCGCGGTGGGATTGTTGATTGTGGTGGTTGCCTGCGGCATTGCCCTTGTTTTCCTTTCCGGAACCTTTGTTGACACGGACAAAACCGTGGCCGAAAATGAAACCCAATATGCCTGTGTCAAGG
>JAQUZV010000005.1 GCA_028691155.1 Victivallales bacterium | reverse complement strand
AAGTGGCCACCAGCAACAGGATTCCCAGCGACGAATGATAAAAAGCCGCCATCATGCCCGGCGCAATGGCCGACATGGCAAAGAAAAGCACCAGCGGCGCCACGCCGATCAGACCGGCCTGCATCCGTCCCTGCGACGTCATCGCCATTAATTTATTGTTGATCCGCATGCGTTCCCGGATCAGCCCGGCCAAACGAGCGAGAACCACCGTCAGTTCGCCGCCGGTCTGTCGGGCCGTAATAATCGCCGTCGCCACCAGTTCCATATCGGGACTTTCCAGACGCGCCACCATCTTTTCCAGCGCCTCGTCCAGCGGCACCCCCAACCGGACCTCGTTGGTCAGCAGTTGAAATTCGAAAGCCGTCGGCTGCGGGCTCTCGGCCACCACCCCGTTAAGCGCCTGATTGATGCTGAAACCGGCTTTCAGAGAGGCGCTGATCGACATAATGGTATTTTCCAGCTGCTGATTGAATTTCCGCAGCCGATGCTGTTTCAGAAACCGCAGGTAAAGGCGCGGCAACGGAAAACAGATCCCGGCCGCCACCACACCAATGACAATCCCCTGCTCCAACGACCAGTTTCGACTGCCGACGCCGGAAAAAGTTATCGCCATGAAGCCGCCGAAAGCACTGAGCGCCAGACTGACGTCCAAAATCCGCCCCGGCGGCACCTGCAACACCACATCGTCGAGTTCCGCCGCCGTCTGCTGGAGAAATTTTTCCTTGTACCGCGCCGAAACATAAATGACAAAGTCGACCAAGACCATGGTCGCCAACGCCACACATAAAAAGGCGCAAACCGAGGCCGCCAGTGTCATTACCCCGCTGCTATCCATGTCTGGCCTCCGTCGGTTCCGGGGCCGGACTGAAAATGCCGATATCCAGCTCGAGCTTGGCGCGCCGGATTTCCTCCATGAACGTCGGTACGCTTCCGGTCGGAACATGCCGTCCTACCATGTTGTCGTTTTCGTCCCAACCCTCGTGCTTATAGACGAACAAATCCTGCATGGTAATGATATCGCCTTCCATCTTGGTGATTTCGCTCACCTGGGTCACCTTGCGCGAACCGTCGCGCTCCCGGGCAATCTGCACGACAATGGTAATGGCCGAGGCGATCTGCTCCCGGATGGCCCGCAACGGCAAATCGAACCCGGCCATCAGCACCAGCGTTTCCAACCGGGACAGCGCATCCCGGGGCGAATTGGCGTGAATGGTGGTCAGCGACCCGTCGTGACCGGTGTTCATGGCCTGAAGCATGTCCAGCGCCTCCCCGCCGCGGCATTCCCCAACCACAATCCGGTCCGGGCGCATGCGCAGAGAATTGCGCACCAGATCGCGAATGGATATTTCGCCCTTGCCTTCGATATTGGGCGGCCGGGCCTCCAGACGGACGAGGTGTTCCTGATGCAACTGCAGTTCGGCGGCGTCTTCAATGGTGATAATACGTTCGCGATTGGGCAGAAACGAACTCAGGACATTGAGCAATGTCGTCTTCCCCGAACCGGTGCCGCCGGAAATAATGATGTTTTTGCGGATCCGGACGCAGGTCCGGAGAAAATCGGCAATATCCCGGTTCAGGGAACCGAACCGGATCAAATCGTCGATCCGATAGGGATTGTGGGCGAATTTACGAATCGTAATGGACGGCCCGACCAGCGACAACGGCGGAATAATCGCGTTGACCCGGGACCCGTCCGGCAACCGAGCATCGACCATCGGCGAACTTTCATCGATGCGCCGTCCCAGCGGCGAAACAATGCGTTCGATCGCCGCCATCACCTGATGATCGTCGGCAAACGCGGTATCGGTACGGTAAATTACGCCGTTGCGCTCCACGTAAATCCGATCCGGACCATTGACCATGATTTCCGTAATATCATCCATCGGAATCAGGTATTCCAGCGGCCCGAGGCCAATGGCTTCCTGAATCATCTCCTGTTCGATCCGGGCATTGCTGACTCCGGACGGCAGCGGTACCGACAATTCGCCGACAATTTCCCGGATCGTGGCTTTGGCCCGCTCGGCCAATTCGCTTTCGGACGCGCCGGAAATAGACATCCGCTTGAGGTTGAGACGCTTGAGCAATTCAACATGGGCATGCTTCTTGATCTCCTGCACCACCGATCGCGCCGCCGGCGGAATCCCGGAAATTTTCAGCATGGGGATGGGAACATGCCCCGCCGGATTCCGGTCGGACCGGGACGACGCGACATCGGGTTGCGGAAGTTCCCCCGGCGCCCCGTCCGGCGCCGGAGCGGCGACGGCCCCGGTCGGCGAAGCGGTAACCGGACCACGCAATAAAATGGCATAACTGCCAAAACTGATGGTGGTGCCGATTCCGGCTTCCGCCGTTGCGCCGGAAGCCAGACGACGCCGGTCGAGATAGGTGCCGCCGGGACTGTTGAGATCGACGACCTTCACCGTTTCCTCATTGGTAATAATCAGCGTGGCATGGGCGGCGGCAATCTCCGGCCCCGGCAAACGAATATGACAGTCCGGACCGGAACCGACCTGATAGGCGCCGGGAACCAGCTTGCCGCGCATGGCGGTTTTATTCGGTTGGGTAATGATTATTTCGTACATAGGGCAACCACTCACCTGACGTTATGACGGCTATTCAGTCCCGGTTGTAAAGCATTTTGGCCGAACGTTCTTTATTATACTGGCCGAGATTCTGCTCCAGAAAACGGAAATTGATGCTGGGCAGTTCCGGCACAATTTCGGTTTCCTCATAATTGCGCAGGCTCAACGACAGCTTGCCTTTCTGTTCGGCAAAGACAATCATTTCCACTTCCCGGGGCGTCGGACACAAGGTTACCGAAGAGTAATGTTTGTCCGGTTTATTGTCGAGCGAAAAAGCCCGGCCCATATCGTCGCCCACCGCCAGCACCACCACATTCTGCAGCAACGTCAGCGTCAAGGTGTCCAGCGCCCGGTCGCCCTGCATTTCCGGAAAGCGAAAAGTGCCGACGATATCCACATGGTTGCCGGGACGAACCAATCCGGCCACCGAAGTAATACCATCCACCGGAATTGCCACCGCCCGGTATCCCATCGGAACAATGCCGGTCAGCCCCTCCTTCCGACCCGAAGCCGGTCTCAGATCACGCCACAACAGGACATGCCCTTTTTCCACGGGAACCTCCAGATTGCGCCCGATAACGGTTCCGGCCTGGGCCCAGAGCACCTCGCTGGCGTCCCGACCGCGGGATTGGCGGAAACGCTTGTCATCATAACGTTCGATGTCCTGCGCCTTGATGGTTTCTCCGCTGGCCATTGAACGCTTCAGGCAAACAAACGACATGACCAGCGTCTTGCCCCTTATGCTCCGGCGTTCGTTTTCAATTTGTTTATAGGTCAGCACGAAGGCCAGAAGTCCAAAAAACACGGCAACGACAAGCAGGAGTTTCTGTTTCATCTCTTCATCCCCGATGCATATTGTTTTCCATCCATACGAAAGAATATACCCCGCCAAAAAAAAATTTTCCAGCAATTACGGGAAAAGACGATAATTTAGTTGCTGCCTCATTTGTCCCGGCAAGTCAGTCGAAAACCGTAGCGCCGGCCCGCCGCCACCGGCGGAAAACCCACCCCGACCGGCGCTATTTCCGAGACTGGCGATCAGATGAATTTCCGGCCCGAAACGCCCCGAGATCCCGCAGCAGAATGGCCGCATGCGCCCATAACCACAGTACAAAGGCGACAATCACAATTTTCTGCATCACGGGCACGCCGGGAGCAAACGGCATGCCATGCTCCGCCCGCCAGAAGAAAAACCCGAACAACGCCGCCGCCGTCACCAGAATCAGACACCAGCCGTAGCGCGCCGCCCGCCCCATTCGTCCAGCGGCATTGTTTATCGTGGCGGCCAGCACCGCCATCAACCCGCCGCCGCCGGCCAGCAGACAGCCGACGTTATGATGCCACATGCTGACGTCTTCCGGCACCAGGGTAATAATCAGCAAGCCGGCGGTGTTGAGCATGAAACCGCAGGCAATCCAACGTCGCCGCCGCCGGTCGACGGCAAAACAGTTGAAAGCCGGAGCAAAATAACCAATGGTCGCAATCCCCAGCACCATGCCGGTCCAGAACCAGTCCTGACAAAGCGGATAGGCGAAACCGCCGATCCGCGTCCGCCCCAGATGACTGAACATATCCCGGTCAAGACGATACGAACCGGAAGGGAATTTTTCCATCGCCCTGACCAGACAGATCAGCACCGCCGCGCTGCCGAGATAAACCGTCACCGCCGCCCGCTGCAGATAAGCCCGTCCGGCATGAGGACCGGGTCGCGCCGCCGCCGGAGCCGCATTCGCCAGCGCCGCCGCCAGGGAAAACAACGCCGCCACATAAACCGGCCCCACCAGTTCCAGCAGTCGGGAAATCCCCAGGATGCAACCGTAAACGATCATCAGATCGGAGAAAAACAGTGCCCCGATACCGCAAATGAACGCCCGGGGCCGGGCATTGCAGGCCAACGACACATTGGCAATCGACAGCAACATATAGAGGCCGACGGCAACCCGCAAGGCCGGAGATGGCAGAGCACTCCACAGCCGCAGGCAGTACATACTGCCGAACCCGAGCAGCAAGACCACCGCAACGTTCAAATTGATCCGGGAATTACGGGAAAAAAACGCCAGCCACAGCAGATGCGCCAGCGCAAAGCCGCCGATACCGTAGAGATAACCGACCGAATTCAGCGCCGACCCGCGAATGGCCAGAAAATAATCCCCGCCCAAGGTTACCGCCAATCCCAACCAGGCCGCCCACAGCCACCGGACGCGGCGCTCGGCCGTCCCCGCCCGTTGCCGCCGGATCACCCCCGGCAGCGCCGCCAGCAGCAACGCCGGAGTATAAAAGAACAGCCATTGCATCTGCCGGGTCAACAGTAATAACCCCAGTCCCACTGCCGGCAGCAGCCACAGTCCGTAAAATCCGATTTTTTTCCACATTTTCCGCTTCCCCGTTTTTGCGCTTATCTTCAATCATAACGCCGTCACCGGCAGCACCATGTCGGCAATATAGCACGGTTACCGCTTTTTCCGCGCCGCCGGAAAGCGTAACGGCGCGCTTTTTTTTATTTTACCTCTCCGCCTTGTATTTTCCCGCCCCCGATGTACTGTGACGAAAGCCGCTTCCCCGCCGTCAACCGGGAACGATCGCGGCCGGAACAAGGTGAAAACACGGTCGGCAACGGCCCAACGGACAGGGAATCTATGATTGCATTCGGACGCTACAATCGCCTGAAAGTGGCGAAAAAAGTCGATTTCGGATTTTATCTTACCGATGGCAGCGAGCCAATCCTGCTGCCGGGCAAGTATGCTCCGCCGCAGTTGGCCGTGGGCGATGATCTCGACGTGTTCGTCTACCGTGATTCCGAAGACCGTCCGATTGCCACGACGCTCAAACCCCGGGCGCAGGTCGGCGACATCGTCAAACTCCGGGTTCTGGCAACCACCCCGGTGGGCGCGTTTCTGGATTGGGGACTGGAAAAAGACCTGCTGGTGCCGTTCAAGGAACAACCGCACCGGATGGAAGCCGGCAAAGATTATGTCGTCATCGTCAAGCTCGACGAACTGACCGGTCGAATTATCGCCTCCAGCCGTTTCGGCACCATCGCCAAAGGAAATCCCGCCGCGTTGCGCCCCGGACAGGAGGTCAAACTGATCGTTTACGACACGGCGCCGCTCGGGTTCAAGGTGCTGATCGACCGCGCCTATCTGGGCTTTCTGTACCAAAACGAAATTTTTCAGACCGTCACCATCGGCGACCATCTGACCGGCTACATTGTAAAAATCCGTCCCGACCGCAAGATCGACGTCCGGCTGCGCAAGCCCGGCTATGCCGCCGTTCTGGATCTCACCGCCACGGTGATCGACGCGCTGAGCGACGCCGGTGGTTTCCTTCCCCTCAATGCCGCCAGTTCCCCGGAAGCCATCCGCGACCAGTTCAATATGAGCAAAAAGGTTTTCAAGCAAACCATCGGCAACCTCTACAAAGCCCGCCGGATTACCATCGCCGACGACGGCATCCGTCTCGTCGCCGCCAATGATACCAGTCCGGACCACCGCTGAACTCTCGGTTATGCAACAGTCCTTTGCCGCATCGATTACATGAAGAAAGAGTATAAATCATAGGGAGACAATTTCTTTATGGTATAAGAGTTGTTTTCCATATATTTTTTATTCCAATCCAAATACGGCTTGGCCTGATCCGGCGTAAACCCCGCAACCCATCGTTCCTGGACCAAGGGATAATTTTCAATGGTATGGGACAAAATACCGGCGACAGTAAATGCTGCCGGCAATCCGGAATATTTGTATTTCGTAAAATCAGCCTGGTAATGCAGTAAGCATTTATATGACTCATTGGTTCCGATAATTGCATATCCTACCAATAATTTATAGCCGGGAGTAAAAGGCATCGAAATAATATGTTCGTGAAAATATTCAAACATATCATTGTTTTTATTCCTCGCAGCCAAAAGAATGTAAAAGAGGGGAAAATACTCTTCTTTATCGGCAACTCTTCTATTTATATCCCGTTCCAATGTACCGATCAATGTCGCAGTAACCAGTTCTTTTTGTTTTTTTATAAATGCCATGATGTCATGATCGGAATATAAACTCTTATCAAACTCCAGTAAAAACGGAGATGCTTTGCCGGCAAGAATCATTGCCTTTAACGATTTTTGCAACAAGGGACGATATTGTGGAGCAAGAGAACATACTTTCAAAAGGATAAAATTTTTATAAGGACAGAAATTTTTCACGATGCCATCAAAACAAAACAATTTCTCTTTCTCATAATCGATGTTTTTTTCAATTAAAAAATTAATGGTTGCCCTGGTTGCATGATATTGAATAAATGTCTTTGTGGAATTCATGAATTGGTCGACGGTTTTGAAATCTTTCCCCTTTATGCTGTTTACAATTGTCTGGTTAATTCCAGATATGATTTTATCACACGCCTCATCGATTTTCTTTTGATTTTCAGGAACAAATATAAAATTATTGGGATTCCTATTTTTATTAAGATCAGATATTTCTTTTTCAATGTTCTGCAACGATATAGCTCCACCCCATAAATTTCCTGAACAGATAAAAATATATAACGATACATATAAGGAAAATTTTTTTAAAGCAAACATAAAAAACCTCTTTTCAGCCTTATCTCTGTTTGACTTTTTTAATGATTAATCTTATTCCATTGACTATAACGCCATTTCCAACCCGATCAAGCTCCATAACTTACCCTTTTCCATGCAACGGGGCAGGAGTAAAAGTTTTCCCATCCTAATCGCGGGATGGGACGGTATTTTTATTAAAATCGCCATCACAATACGGACAATGCTTGATTTCAGCAGGGAATCTCCGGGGTAAAATTATCGCTCCAATCGTTTTGGCGTAATTGGGGTCCAACAGTAAATAGGCCAACTTTTTATGGCAGAAAGGACACCTTGTTTTATTCCGTACCTGGAAGAATACATGTAACAACAGGACCAATCCGGACAGGGTAGCAAGGCCCAAAAGCGGACAAAAAGCAATGCCCCAGAAAGGCCACAATATCAGCAGGAGGCCAAGGATTTGTTTTCGTCTCCAGACCACCAATTCCCTACCGATATCGTCACTAAATGAAATCAATGGCATTATTGCATCCCTGTCTTTCGTTCCGACTGTTCATTGAAACAGATAAATACCCTCCTTAAGGGAGTCTTGTTTCCGACCGTAAAGTTCAGCCGTTTGCAACCGATTCAAACGTCCGGGAAACAGCCGACACCGCGCCGGAAACAGAACCCAAACGGAGGATTACTTTTCATCAAGAAATTCGGCCGGAAGCTCGGGGATGTCCCCGTCGTGCCGGAACTCTTTGTCTGAAAAGGCAAAAAATTTTTCTGCTTTTACAAGGCGTAACCGCATCATTTTGTTATTCGGCGCGAAGCACCGTGATCGGATTCTGCTGCGCAGCTTTGTAGGCCGGATAAGTGCCGAAAATTATGCCGGTCAAGCTTGAAATCACCAACGCCAGGATAATGCTCCAAGTGGTGTAAATGGTGGGCATACCCGTATAGTAGGTGATCATGGAGCCGATGCCAACCCCGAGCAGAATCCCGATGAGGCCGCCGATCGAGGTAAGAAAGACCGTTTCGATCAGAAACTGGAGCAGGATGTCCAACTTCTGTGCTCCCAGCGCCCGGCGGATGCCGATTTCCTTGCGCCGTTCATAGATGTTTGCCAGCATGATGTTCATGATGCCGATGCCGCCGACTACCAGTGAAATTCCGGCAATCGAGCCCATGACGATAGTGAAGATGTTCTGAGTCTGCTCCATTCGCATCAGAAGTTCGAGCGGAACTGTGATCCCCCAGTCCTTGGTTTCGGAATGGTTTTTTTCGAGGTATCTGGTCACGCGCTTCGCGGTATTGTCGATACAGCTGGTATCCTTGATCTTGATCAGGAAGAGGTCGTATTCAACCCGGGCGATCCTAAAATTCCTGCCTTCGCGAATGGAGGTGTAATCCTTGTAAAGCGCCCGGGCGGTGGTCATCGGGATCAGGATCATGTCATTCTGTCCGCCGATCTCCGGATACTGGTTGCTGTACCGGTTGTCGAGAATGCCGATGATCCGAAACACGTCATCCCCCACCCGGATGGTGTTGCCGATGATGTTCGCGCTGCCGAGAAAAAACAACTGCCGCTTAACGTTTTTCCCGATCACGCAGACACACCTGTTGTTTTTGTAATCGGAGGGGGAAAACCAACGCCCTTTCTGCATCCGCGCCTGGGAGTCGCGCAGAAATTCGTAGTCGCAGCCCATAAGCTTGAGGTCGGTCCGCCTGGTTCCCTTCAATATTGGCTTACGGGTGTTGAAGACGGCGGTAATCTGTCCGATATTGTCCATTTTGGCAATGTTGCTCCGATCCACACTACTCAATCCAAAGCGTTCCATGATGCTGGCATTCTTGGAACTTTCGCTTTTGCCGCTGACCGGCGGACGTTTCGAAAAAACGATGATTTTGTCAACGCCCATTGCTTCGATCTGAGCCAGCGCGGAACGTTTTGCCCCCTCGGAAATCGCCAGCATCGCGATCACACTGCCGACGCCGAAAATTACTCCGAGCGAGGTCAATGTCGATCGTACCTTATGCAGCAGCAGGTTGTGCAACGACAACCGGAAGAAGTCACCAACCAGCATCATTGTTCCGCCTCTTTCCGTTCGGCTTCCGCCCGATGCGCCTCCTGCTCGATTTCCCATTCGAACGGAGTGTCGTCGATCTTTCCGTCACGCAGCCGGATGATCTTGTCGTAGTGCGGACCAAATGCCGGATTGTGCGTCACCATTACAATGGTCACCCCTTGTCGGCGATTCAGTTCGTGGAAGAGTTTCATGATTTCATCGCTGGTCTTCTCGTCGAGATTACCGGTGGGTTCGTCGGCGAGAATGAATGCGGGATTGTTCGACAGCGCCCGTGCGATCGCGATGCGCTGACACTCGCCGCCGGAAAGCTGGGTGGGCCGGTGCCCCAGCCGATGTCCCAGCCCGACCCGTGCAATCAAATCGAGCGACCGCTTGCGTCGGATTTTCGTTGGTACTTGTCCATACACCATGGGGACTTCGATGTTTTGTTCCACGGAAAGATGCGAAAACAAGTTAAAGCTCTGAAAGATGAAGCCGATCTTCCGGTTCCTGATCGTCGCCTGCTCCATATCGGAAAGTCCTCCGACCTCGATTCCTTCAAGATAATATTGGCCCCTGGTGGGTACGTCCAACATCCCGAGAATATTAAGCAACGTCGATTTTCCGGAACCTGAGGTGCCGATGAAGCCGACGAATTCGCCACGTCGCACCGTCGCATCGATTCCCTTGAGTACCGGAACCCGGAGGTTTCCGGAAACGTAAGTCTTGCGAATGTCCACTAGCCGGACGATATTATCGTTCGGTATCTTTTTTCCGTCCGGTGTCATTTTTGGGTTCCATCGACCTTCTGATATGGCTGGTAGAGGCAGACCATGTCTCCCTCCTTGAGCCCTTCCATAATCTGGACGAAATTGTCGTTCGAAACTCCAATCTTGACATCGACTTCCTTTGGCCCGCCAACGCCAGTGCGATAAACGAAAAACCGGTCATCGTCTTCAAACACTGCTTCGACCGGTACAAAAATAGTATTCTGGATCGTTCGAGTGACGATGTTGATCTGCACACTCATGCCGCTGACCAGTTTCGCCGACTGCTGGTCAAGCTTGATTTTCGATTTGTAGACTTTTGGCGAGGAAGAATCCCAGTATACGAGATTTACCGGAAGCGTATCAATGTGCGAAACCGTACCGTCGAACTTCAATCCTGGCAACGAATCCGGCGATACCACCGCGCGATTGCCGACGCTGACTTTCGACCGGTATTGTTCCGGCAGATCGAATTCGACCATGAGATTCGACATTTCCGGAATAGTAATGAGCACCTGCCGCTTGTTGATATCCATGCCGAGCTTCACTTCAATCTTGCTCCAACGCTGGTCCGGATCGCCGTAGATGACGACGCCGTCCACCGGCGCATGCAGTTCCATCATGTCCATGTAGGACTTGTAGCGGTCAAGCCGATCGCTGGTGCGCCGGATCCGGCGGCGGAAGTTTTCGATCGACTTGTTCACCTGCACGATCTTCGATTCGGTCGAAATCTTCACTTTCCGCAGATTGAGCTCCGCTTGCTGGCAGGCGTTCATGAGACGGGTGATCTTGCTGGGATTGTCGTAACGGCGGAACACCCGCAAATTACCCTCCGCATTATTGAGCGCGGTCTCTCTTTCGTCGACTTTGGTCTGGGCTTCCTTCAAGAGCTTGCGCTTTTTTTCATCGGGATTTTCATCTTCGGACACTTCCGGATCGCGATCGCGGACCGTATCGTAATTGTTTTGAGCCGCCTCCACTGCCGCTTCGGCGTTGGAAATCGCCAAATCCAATTCGTCGCGCTTGCTGGTTCGTTCGAAGCGGTAGTATTTGCGCATTTCATCGTTCGCCTGAAGCAGCTTTTCCTCGGCGGCCTGGAGATCGGCGGCGTTGGTGCTGATCTGGATTTTTCTCGATTCAATGGCGAGTTCCAGCTCCTTTTTCAGGTCGTCGATTTCGATTTCAAGATCTTCGATCTGCTCCTTGAGTTTCTCGGTTTCGAATTTCGCCAATATATCACCGGCTTTGACCTTGGTGTTTTCCTCGATGATCCAGAGCAGCTTGGTGTTGTAATTGGCCTGAAGCGACATTTTGTGTTTCTGATTGGCATTGACATATCCCCCCTGAGACAGACCGATCACGAGATCATCGCGTCGTACTTTATAGGTCCGGTCAAGGTCACCGTTTTTCGCCGCAGGTTTTCCCGCGGCTGGCGCCTCTTTCTTCCACATCGGTTGTACCACGCCGAACCAAAGTCCGACGGCGCCGCCTAAGAACACAATCAGTACGAGCAGCCAAATGATTGTCTTGCGGCCGAACTTCATCTGCCTGCCCCATTCGTCGGATTGGGGGGCGTCACGACTTTATTGTCGGGATCAGGCGGTGACGCCGGCGGGTTCCGGTCCGACTCCAGCAGATAAAGATCGGAATCAACCTTGCGGATTTCCTTGGCCTTCCCGTCGGGTATCACCGGAAGCGAGGGAGATTCCTCCTTGAAGCGCCAGCGCTCTTTCTTCTTCTCGGCCGGAAGCGAATCGACCATTTCGTCATGTAATTCTTTGGCGGCGGAGGAATTGGTCTGAAAACTGTCCGAATGTGATACAATCTTGCGCAGCGTTTCACTTACCTTGGCGTTGTGATCGAAATCGTAAAAAATTCCGGAAGCGGCCTGAGTCGGCGGGATAATATGAACCTTGAGAAAAAACAGCAACTGGGTGACTTCCTTGGTTTTTTTCTTGCCGTTGAACAGTTCCCCGATGTAAGGGATGTCGGAGACAATCGGGACGCGCTCCTCCTGAAGCGCGGTACGGTTGCTGTACAATCCACCCATCATCACCACCTGCCGGTCATGCAGCCGTAGATAGGTTTCGACGCTGCGTGTCGAGATGACCGGAACGGAATAGGAAGTATCACCGTTCGAAACCAGGTCATACCGCAAAACATTCGATACTTTCGGATAAATGTACAACGTCACGTTGTCGAGATTGATTATGGTGGGCTTAACTTCGAGCGACACCCCGACATTCTTGAAGGTGGTGCTCATCAGAATGGTGCTGCCGCTGGTACTGGCCTCCTGGATGGGGATTTCCTCGCCGGTGACGATTCGGCTGGTTTCATCACGGGAAAGCAGAATGTTGGGACTGGAAAGTACCGTGGCATCCTGGGCGGATTCGAGCCATTGAAAGGCCACGTTCATGGTATCGTTTCCGGCATAGGGGGTAAAACTGCCGGTCGCGCCCGAATCCCCGGCATCCGAACTGCTGGGAATTTTCGTATCGGTGTTAACCTTATAACGCGTTCCCTTGAACATCATCGACAAATTTCGTTCCATGCCATCGTTGAACATCACCTCGACCACTTTGGCTTCTATCAAAATCTGCGGGGAGGCAATATCCATGGCCTCGAGTACCTTTTTATAGCCTTTTACTTCCTCCAAACTCGCACTGATAATGACCTCGTTCTGTTCTTCAAGTCTCTCGACCAGAGTGGAGCTGTTGACTACGCTGTCCACCGCCTTGGACAACGGTTTGGCCGAAGTAAACCGTGGACGGAAAACCAGCGTGGCACGCCCGTTGCCCTGGTCGATAATCTTGCTGTACGGCGGCAGAATCTGGCGCTTGGTCTTTACCAGCACCGGTTCCGGAGCATTATCGGAGAACAGTTCGGCAAGTTCCGTGATTACGGAATGAACATTTTGTTTTCCTCTTTTGATATCTTCCTGGGTTCTGATAATAGGTTTTTCCTCTTCCGCCGCGACAAGAAAAGTGGGAAGAAAGGTGAATAACGCTACGACTCCGCAAAGCAAGACGGCCAACTTCAACAATCGAGTTCGTCCAAAATACATGATGTTGCCTTGAAATCCTTAATGTTTTCTCCGGAAGTTGAATCGGCTGTCGATAACCCTCCTCAGCGGCGCTTTCTGACCATCAGAAACCATTACAAATTACCAATCTAAATTAATATATCGGGTTATACATAATTACAAGCACATTACCGGATATTTTCCGAATTTTCCTGTTTGGATGGCAAAATAAATGCGGCAGCTCCATCTAAGCAATAGATAAAACCTTTGAAGTACAAAGTGTTATAACATAAACCAACGAACTTATTTGGGACTCTTGATCTTGATGTGCACTTGAAAGATTTTCTTTTTTGCTTATTTTTATTCGGTTTGCAGCAATGACAATATCACTAATTTTAATAATGAAAAATCTTTTTTGTTATTTCATTTCACCCCTGAAAATAAGGCGCCTCGGGATTTGGTTATGGATAGAGCTTATAAAGCAGATGAAACCCATATTCCCCCAATTCCGCCTAAACCAACCCGAATATTGCATCCATAAAGAGGGCTTGCCAAACGGTTTCACGCCGAGATGGCGGCGAGGCGCCGGGATGAAGTCGCCGGCAACGCCGCCGCTCAAAAGGGAACTGTAGCGCGAAAGCAGGGATGTTTTACCCCGCGGCGAACCGGAATACCTTGAAAAATCCGGTTTCGAATATACACCAGAATATCAAGTCGCTTTATTTTCAATCCGGCATTTCAAGCTTTCTTATGGCCGGCAGTTTACCGGCAATGCCTATTTGAATTTGCGGCCGATCAATCCCAGGACGCCATTGATGAAGGTTAAGGGATGGACCGGGCATCCCGGCAGATACAGATCGACGGGATAGCGGTCGAGGAAACGGCGGTCCAGTTCCGGCGAGGCGGCGAACACTCCGCCGCTGATGGCGCAACTGCCCATCAGAATCACCAGTTTGGGAGCGGGAACAGCTTCAAAAGTAGCTTCCAGCGCCGTCGCCATATTGGCGCTGACCGGACCGGTCACCACCACGCCGTCGGCATGGCGCGGCGAAGCCACGGTTTCGATGCCGAAACGTCCCATGTCGAAATTCACGTTGGAACAGGCGTTAAGCTCCAGTTCGCAGGCGTTGCAGCCGCCGGCGGAGACGGAACGCAATTTGAGCGACCGCCCGAAAATCCCGACAATCTCCTTCCGGCACGCAATGGCATATTCGAGATATTTTTCCGGCGTGATGCCGCTGCCGACCGTCAGGGTTTCGCGCGAAGTCGCGCCCAGTTGATGGAAATTGGAAAAGGTGATCGCTTCCCGGGAACAGGCGCGGGCGCACTCGCCGCAGAAAACGCAGCGTCCCATATCGATATGCACCGGATCGATGCCCACCGCGCCCGCCGGGCAAACCGCGACACAGGCCCGGCAGCCGTCGCACCGGCTCTCATCGATAAGCGGCAAGCCGCGGAACGGACGCCGCGGCGACCGGGTCGTGACATCCGGAATATACTGTCGGCCCTGTTTAAGCCGTAATTTCAATGCCTCCAACATGATATTGCCTCCTTACAGGTCGTGTCCGCAGTAGGACAAATCGAAACTTTTGTTGCAGATCGGGAAATCGCTGATGCCTTCCGTCCGCACCGCCAGCGCCAGACCGTACCAGTTGATCAACGACGGATCCTGAAGTTTGTACCACCGGCATTCACCGTACGGCCCGGTCAGCATCGTATGACAGATTTCGCCGCGCGGCCCTTCCACCGCCGCCACGGTCAGACTATTCGGCGCCGGAGCCGGTACCGCCGTCGCCAGTCCGCCTTCCGGCAACGCGTCCAACAATGTCAACACGTACTGCAGCGACCGCCGCGCTTCCAGATAACGCAGAAAACCGCGGGCAAACACATCGCCGCCTGCCAGCGTGATTTTCACAATCGGGCTGATCTTGAAATAGGAAAAGGGATGATCGGCACGCACATCGCGTCTGACCCCGGAGGCCCGACCGGTCACCCCCAGCATACCGATGGCCGCCGCGTCGGCGGCGTTCAAAACCCCGGTCTGCTCCAGACGGGACAACACCGAGGGCTGATTGAACATGCTTTCGCCCATCGTCACGGTCCGGTCCAGTACCATGGTCAAAGTCCGACGCCACTCCGCGACCAACTCCGGCATCAGGTCGTAATTGACCCGGCCGGGGCGAATCAGTCCGAACCCGAACCGGCTGCCACACAGTGCCAACAGTGAATTGATGACATACGTCCGGGTCGCCCCGAAAAAGGTACTGCCGGGCAGATAGGCGATATCGGTGGCCAATCCGCTCAGGGTACTGAGATGCAGCGCAATGCGTTCCAACTCCAGCGCCAGAGTGCGAATGGCCTGAACCCGCGGCGAAACCTTCACCCCGGCGGCCGTCTCCAGCACCCCGGCAAAAGCCATACCGTTGGCGATACACGAATCGCCGGCAATCTTTTCCACCAGCACCGCTTTGGTGCGGATGTCGCCCTGCCGCAACATTTTTTCGATCCCGCGGTGCTGGTATCCCAACTGGATTTCCAGATGGCGGACTTCTTCGCCGGTGCACATGAAACGGAAATGTCCCGGCTCGATCACCCCGGCATGCACCGGACCGACCGCCACTTCATGCACCGACTCTCCGGCCAACGTCCAAAACCGGTAATCCGTCTTCTTTTTGCCGGAAGCGGCATCACGCGGGAACCGCAACGGTTTCAACCAGGGGTGACCCGCCGGTTTGATCCCGGTCTGTTCGAACAGCTCGCGTTCGAAGCTGCCGAATCCCGGCAACTGCGGCGTCAGAGACTCATACTCATATTCTCCGGCGAAAAAATCGGCGGCGGCGGCATGGAGCGCGGCATGGTCGTCGTCGGCCAGAATCGCGAACAGCCGTACCCCGTCATCCCGGCGGCAACCGAAAAACGCCATGGGCCGCCACCCCTGTTCCCGACACCGCATCATAATACTGTGCCGCAGTTGCGACACCGAAAGCACCGGCAGTTCCGCCAGACTCACCGTACTGTGGTTGCTGAATTCCAACCAGTTCATAACCCCTGTTCTCCGATAAAGGTTACCGCTTTGGTCATCAGATGGTAAACCGGATCGGGCAGACACAAACCCAATCCCACCGCCGCCAGCAGCAACACCAGTTGGGGCAGATACGCCGCCGGTCCCAACAAACTGGCATTGTCGCTGATATCGATATCCGTCCCGCACTCGAAGCCGGGACGCCCGAACACCATGCCGAGCACATGCTTGAACATCGCCCCGAGAATTACCGTCAGCAACAGACCGAAGAGCAGCAACGCCACAATGGCCCGCTCCTGCAACATCCGGGCCATAATATTGAATTCGCTGATAAACGTCACAAACGGCGGAAAGGCGCAGATGCCCACCGCCCCGCCCAGCCACAACCAGGCCGACATGGCATCGCAACGCCAAATGCCGTGCACGTCGCGAATGCGCTTGCTGTGGTAGATCGAATAAAGATTGCCCGAGGTCAGGAAGAACGACGCCTTGACCAGCGAATGTCCCGCCAGATGCAGCAGCGCCCCGAACAGCGCCGCCCCGCCGAAACCGATGCCGATGGCAATGATACCCATGTTTTCCACCGAAGAATAGGCCAGCATCCGCTTATAGTTTCTGGCCCGCAAAATGAAGATGGCCGGGACCAAAAGCGACAGAAATCCCATCACGATCAGGATAGTCCGGGAGTATTCCCCCAATCCTGCCCGCAGCAGAATCATATGCACCCGCAAAATCCCGAGGCAGGAGGCGTTGAGCAGCGCCGCCGACAACGTGGCGGAAATCGGCGCCGGGGCCTCCGAATGCGCATCCGGCAACCAGTTGTGCATCGGCGCCAACCCCATCTTGGTGCCCAGCCCGATCAGCAGCAGCGGCATGGCCGTCTTCAGCCAAAACGGATTGAGCTGCGCCGCATGGGAATCGAGCCAGTCCCACGACAGCGAACTGTGCTCCAGCCCCGCCGCGCTCAGCGACAGAAAAATAATGCCGATAAAGGCGAACGAAATGCCGATCGAACAGATGAAGATATATTTCCACGCCGCTTCATAACTGTTCCGCCCCGGATGGTAACACACCAGCATCGCGCTGCTCAGCGTCGAAGTTTCCACAAACACCCACAACAACCCCAGATGCGCACTCAGCAGCACGCCCAGCATCGACGCCACAAACAACAGCAGAAAAACATGATACTTCCACGCCCGCTCCGCCGTCTCCTGCTCTTCCGGACGCCGGAAAAAATCGCAACTGTAAAGCGTCGTGGCCACCAGCACCACCGCCATGATCAGCAGAAACCAGATGCTCAGATCGTCCACCGCCAGCAATGACGCCGGACCCGGCTCCGGCCCGGTCACGGCAAACCACACCGCCGCCGCCGCCAGCCCCACCGCATAAGCAAAAACCAGCCGACACTGCCACATCACCCGTCGCCGCAACCCGGGCATCAGCGCCGCCAGCACCAGGGGGGTCAGCAAAAGAACGGAAATCATCGTCAACCTCTCAATCCGCGCAGTTTATCGATATGCTGTCCCGGAATCGCGTCCTTCATGGTCCGCACGAATACCCCGGCCAGCAACACCCACATGAACACATCCAACATCACCCCCAGATTCACCACGAACGGCATTTCCCCCGCCACCGCCAGCGACAGCAGAAAAATGCCGTTTTCCAGGAAAACGAAAGCAATGATATGAGTAATGAATTTTTTCCGGGTCAACAGAATAAACAGCGCATTCAGGATCACCGCCACCGCCGCCCCGAACAGACACGGATGCACCGGATGATGACCCAGGCGCACCAGAAAGGCCAGCACAAACCCGACCGCCGTCAACCCCACCGCCACCGCCAACGAATAGAGATTGGGCAGATACGGTTCGGTTTCCCGCCGGATTTCGTTGCGGCGAATCACCCGGATCAGATACATCGGAATCACCAGTCCTTTCAGCAGCAGCGTCTCCACGGCGACAAACGCCAGCGTGAATTTTTCTTCCGGCGCAATATTGCCGAGCGCCACCACAAAAAGCAGCACCCCCTGCCATCCCAACATCCGGGCATACAGTTCCAACCGACTGCTGGCCGCCACCCACAACATCGTCACCGCAAAAAGAATCAGCACCAGATTTTCCGCCGTCCCGGTCATATCATTTTCTCCCATGCCATAATCACAATAAACACCAGAGTAAGGCCCAATGCCGGCATCACGAAGAGAAACTGCGGCACATGGCTCAGACGCAACCGCGCCATCAACGACTCGATCATCCCCACCAGCACCCCTTCCGCCGGAATGGCCGCCAAAAAGACCGCCGCCGCCCAGCCCCACGGCAGCGTCACCGTCGGGAACAGAACATTCGCCGCCAACGCCCCGATGAGAAACATTTTCACCATTGTCCCGTAAAGGATATAAGCCAGATCGGGCCCGGAATAGTCCAGCACCATCACTTCGTGAATCATCGTCAGCTCCAGATGCGTCGCCGGATCGTCCACCGGCACCCGGCTGCCCTCCGCCAGCATCATAATCAGCAATCCGATCGCCGCCAACACGTTAATGATCCAGAGTCCGCCGACCGAATGCGGCAACATGGCCATGATCGCCGCAAAGGACGGCGTTCCCGCCCATCCGGCCAGCGCCGCCATAATCATGAAGAATCCCGGTTCCACCAACGCCGCAAAAATCACCTCCCGGCTGCAACCCATTCCTTCGAAACTGCTCCCGGCGTCCAGCCCGGCCAACACCAGACTGAACCGGCTCAGCGCCAGCAGATAGGCAAAGACGACAAAATCGCCGTCGAAACTGATGATCGCCCGGCCGCCGGCCAGCGGCACCAGACACGCGGCCGCCACAATCGCCGCCAGCGACACCGTCGGCGCCGCCCGGGACACCCAGGTCGACGACGAACCGATCACCTCGCCCTTGCGCAACAGACGCACCAGATCGAAAAACGGCTGGCGCAGACACGGTCCTTTCCGACCGCCCCAAAACGCCTTGACCCGCCGGATCACGCCCGCCATAACCAGCGGCAACACCAACAGCAGGACAATATTTCCCGCCATTATTCCCATTTTTTCTACCATATGAAGACTCCGCCGATGACCAGCACCAGAAAAACAATTCCGTATAAAAGATAAGCCTGCATGTTGCCGTTCTGAATCCAGGTGAAACGCCCCGTCCCGCGCCGGATCGATTCGGTCACCGGCCGGACCAGCAACATCAGGAAGAGATCGCCCGGCCGATAGCTGAACGTCGCCGGCCGCGGGAACAGCCCCGTCACCTCCGGCTCCTTGATCTCGTTGCGGAACAGCCGGTTTACGCTGCGCAGCAACGGCAGCGAATACGATACGCCGCTGTACTGCATCCGCACCGATATCCGGTCGTAACCGCAACCCCAGGTGGGGCGCAATACCGTCTCATGGCGCCGCAGCAATCGCCGCCGCACCAGCGCCAGCGCCAGCATCAGTCCGGCCATGACCGTCACGATCCCGACTGTCCACCACAGCGTATTGCCGACGCCGTCCCAGACCGCGCCCGTCGAAACAAACAGTTCCACCGGTTGCCGCAGCAGCCGCAGCAACGGCGCCGCCAGCAGCCCCGTCACCAGACAACCCGCCGCCTCCAGTCCCATCGGCGCCAGCAGCCGCCAGTCCGGGTCCGTCGCCCGCGCCGCCGCTTCACTGCGGGGGTGCCCCAAAAAGACCATCCCCGCCAGTCGGGTAAATCCGATCATGGCCAATGCCCCGGTCAACGCCAACATCATCATCGTCAACGCCGCCAGCCCGGCCAGCAAGCCGCTGCCGCTCTTCAGGCACCCCAGCAATCCGAGATAAATCACCAGTTCGCCGGCAAATCCATTGCCCGGCGGCAACGCCGCAACGGTCAACGCGCCGATGATCCCGCAACCCGCCGTTTTCGGCATTCCCGCCGCCAGTCCCCCCAACTGCTCGATATCGCGGGTATGGGTTTGTTGCAATACCGCCCCGGCGTTATGGAACATCAGACTCTTGAACAGCGAATGGTTGAAAACATGGAAAAGCGCTCCGCCGAAACCGCAGCAGGCGGCCACCGGAGCCTGATAGGCCATCCCCAGCATCCCGCAGCCGATGCCGATCAGGACGATCCCCATATTTTCCACACTGCTGTAAGCCACAATCCGCTTGATATCCGTCTGCGCCAGGGCATACAAAATGCCGATCAAAGCGGAAACCACCCCCAACCCCAGCACCAGATAGGCGATCCATACCGACGGGAAACCGACCACCAGCAACGTCAACATGATGCCGAAAATACCCATTTTGATCATCAGTCCCGACATCAACG
>JAQUZV010000224.1 GCA_028691155.1 Victivallales bacterium | reverse complement strand
TCGCTGAGCATCCTGTCGATTCCTGGCGCGAAGGAATGTGCGGTGGAACTGCACAGCATGTCCAAAGGATTCAATATGACCGGGTGGCGGTTGAGTTGGGTTTGCGGTAACTCTCTGGCGGTAAAGGCGTTTGCCGCAGTTAAGGACAATGCCGACAGCGGTCAGTTCGCGGCCATCCAGCAGGCGGCGGCGGTGGCGCTCGACGATCAGGCGACCATTACGCCGCAAATCTGTGCCAAATACGAACGCCGCCTTCGGAGCATGACGGCGACTTTGCAGTCGCTCGGCTTCCCCGCCCGGGTGCCGCAGGGCTCGTTCTATCTTTATGTGCGGGCGCCGAAAGGTACTGTCGACGGGATGATTTTTACTTCCGGAGAGGATTTCAGCCAGTGGCTGATCCGGGAAAAGTTGATCAGTTCGGTGCCGTGGGACGATGTCGGACCATATGTACGCTTCAGCGCCACCTTTGTCGCCCGCGGTGGCCGCGAGGAAGAAGAAAAAGTGCTCCGGGAATTTGCATCCCGGTTGAGCGATGTTAAATTTATCTTTTAATCAATGGCATTGAATTGACCTGATATTGACAACAACCCCCCAATCGGGAAGATGAACATGGAAGAAAAAATCAAGACTAAATTGGAAGAGCTGCGGGTTCTGCTGCAGAATGACGGCGGCGATATGGAAGTGGTGGCGATCGAGGGCAAAACGGTTAAATTGCGTCTCAAGGGCGCCTGCGGCTGCTGTCCCCACGCCACGATGACAATTAAAGACGGCATTGAACGGATTCTCCGGGAAGATGTCGATCCGGACATTGTCGTGGAACGGGTCGGCTGAGTCGTCCGACCGGTTGTCTGCTTACTGTGCCGGGGTATCCGGCCAGGGCGTTTTTTTATGAGAACAAGCGATTATATCCTGCGCGGATTGATCCGGGATTTGAATCTCCGGTTTGTGCTGGCGGAAACACCGGCGACCGTGGCGGAGGCGGTGCGTATTCACGATACCGATCCGGTGGCGTCAATCCTGTTCGGACGTGCTTTGACGGCGGCAATTCTTTGTTCCCCGTTGCTCACCGGAACCGAGCAGTACATGTTCCGTTGGGAGTATCGGGGACTGTTGCGTCATATGGTGGTCGACGTCGGCGCCGACGGCGGGGTGCGCGGCATTCCCGGGGCGCGCGAGTTGATGCACAAAGCGCAGAACGAAACGGAAATTTTCGGTACCGAAGATGGTTCGGTCAGTGTGGTGAAGTCCGATGGCGGGCAGATCCTCAATTCCGGCCGGGTGCGGGCCGGTTTGCTGGATGTGACGGCCGATCTGGCGTTTTTTTTCTGTACCAGCGATCAGGTGGAAACGGAAATTGCCACGGCCATGACGCTTAATGCTTCTTCCGGCCGGCCGGTTGCCGCGGCGGCGGGGATTATGTTTCAGGCCCTGCCGGGGTGCGATCTGGAAGCGTTCGAACCCATGCGCCGGGAGCTTCACAGCGAACGGGTGCACCGGCTGTTGGGGGAAGTGATGCCGTCCGAGAAAAAGTTGTGGCGGCTGATCGAGGCGGTCACGTTGCGCCGTCTGCCGGAAGACGGGGATAATATCGTTTATGATTTTGCCGGAACGCCGGAATATCGTTGCCGCTGCTGCCGGGAAAAATTACTGGCGGCGATGCGGACGCTGGGCGAGGAGGAATTACGGCGTCTTTTGGTTCGGGAAGAAGAAGCAAAGATTACCTGCGAGTTTTGCCATCGCAGTTATCGGTTTCGCAAGGAAGATTTTTTTCCGCCGGCTCGGGAATGATTCATGTCGGGGAAGTGCGGGCTCCGGAGTCCGGAGCGTAACGGGGAAACGGGGAACATATAAATTTGATGACAACAATCCCGACCGTCGGGCAGGGCCTTGCCGCCCGGCGAACGGGAACAAATCTTTTTAACCAGGAGTTTTAGCAATGGCGATTACCATTAAATGTTCGGAATGTGGTCATGAAAATCAGCTGGGCGACCTTTTTTGCCGGCAATGCGGCAATGAACTGGATATGGATGTTCTCGATCCGGGTGAAATCAAGGTGGTCCATAAACACAAAGGCGCGAAATTACTAAAGGAATTCATCTTTCTGGTTGTTGTTTTCGGGGTGCTGGGAACTATTATCTGTATGATGCTGGCCCCGATCGGAGTAACGTTTCCGACCAGCGACGACACGGCTTATTTCAGCAAGATCAGTGCCGGAGCCGCCACGCTGTTAGATCGGAAGGACAAGTCGTCCCAGATCGTCAAGCAGAATATTGCCGGAGGAGTTTTCGCCCGGGCAATCGTCAAGGACGACAATTTGCTGGCCATTACCACGGTGAATAAGGATACGAAGGAAATTACCTACACGTTTCGGAAATCCTATTACGGTTTTCCGGTAACGCTTTCGCTGGTCGGCAAACTGAACAGCGGCAACGCTTCCAACGACTTCAATTATCGTCTGGCCGACAATACGGTTTTTACCGTTGACAACACCAAGATCGGCATGGTGCCGACGAGTCGGGCTCTTGCTCCCTATATCCGAAAATTTTTCGGTGATTTTATGCAGCGCGATGAATATAAGAATCTGCCGAATACTTTTTCCGATGTTACGCTGACGAAGGACGATGATTTCAATGTGACATTGTTGAGCAATGAGGAAAAGGAAAAGAAAGCCGAGCAGTAATAACCACAGACCAAGAAGCAGTAAATGATGTACCGGAATGTGGTCATAGATGTTTTTGCCTACGCGCTGCCGCCGGAGCGGATTTCTTCGGCGGCTATCGAGCAGCGTCTGGCGGCGGTTTATGATCGGTTGCACCTGCCGGCGGGACGTCTCGAGTTGATGACCGGCATTCGCGAACGCCGATTCTGGCCGCCTGGTACGGCCCCCAGTCGGGGCGCCGTGTTGGCCGGACGGGAAGCCATGCGGCGCAGTTCGGTGGCGGCGCGGGAAATCGGCTGTCTGATCAATTGTTCGGTCTGTCGTGATTTTCTCGAGCCGGCGACGGCAACGGTCGTCCACCGGGAACTGGGATTGCCGGACGGGGCGTTGGTGTTCGACATTTCCAACGCCTGTCTGGGGATTCTGACCGGCATGGTGGTTCTGGCGGGAATGATTGAAACCGGACGTGTCCGGGCCGGAATGCTGGTGGCGGGAGAAAACAGCCGTTCGTTGGTGGAAAGCACCATCCGGACCATGCTGGAAGATACCGGCTTGACCCGGCGGAGCATCAAACCGTTTTTTGCTTCTCTGACGATCGGGTCCGGAGCGGTGGCGGTGGTGATGTGTCATCGGGACCTGGCGCCGGCAGGGCATCGGCTGATCGGAGAAGCATCTTTGTCGGCAACGGAGTATAATCATCTTTGCCGCGGCAATGCCGATAAAGGCATGTCCGATTCCGGCCGGACGTTGATGAGCACCGATTCGGAAGCCTTGATGCTGGCCGGGGTGGAAACGGCAGAGCGCACATGGCGGGAATTTAGTGCCGAGACCGGCTTGACGGGAGCGGATTGGGACTGTATATGTACTCATCAGGTGGGGACGGCGCACAAGCGTTTGTTGTTCGAGCGGCTGGCGCTGGATCTTTCCCGTGATTTTTCCAATCTGGCTGAAATGGGTAATGTCGGTTCGGTGTCCTGCCCGTTGGCGGTGGCCATGGCGGAGGAAGCCGGGCGGTTGCGTCCGGGAAACCGTTTGGGGATGCTGGGAATCGGCAGTGGAATAAATTGTACAATGCTCGGGGTTGAATGGTGAAAATGAATACAGCGGATATCGACGAGCTTTACCCGTTCAAGTCGAACTATTATGTCGTCAAAGGATATAAATATCACTATCTGGACGAGGGTCAGGGGGCGCCCATGGTCATGGTGCACGGCAATCCGACCTGGTCGTTTTTCTATCGTCGTCTGATCAAGGAATTCAGTCGGACGCATCGGGTGATTGTTCCCGATCATCTCGGGTGCGGGTTGTCGGACAAACCGCAGAATTTCGAGTATCGTCTGGAGACCCATATCGAAAATTTGGAAAGTCTGATTGTTGCGCTTAAAATCGACGCCATCACGCTGGTGGTGCACGACTGGGGCGGAGCGATCGGCATGGGCTTTGCCGTGCGTCATCCGCATCGGATCAAAAGTCTGATCATTCTCAATTCCGGCGCTTTTTCCATGGATGTGATGCCGTGGCCGATCTGGTTGTGCCGGTTGCCGTGGCTGGGCGAAGTCATGGTGCGCAAATTCAATCTGTTCGCCCGCGG
>JAQUZV010000223.1 GCA_028691155.1 Victivallales bacterium | reverse complement strand
CCCGACGCTCATGAAACCGGTTCAACAGCTCCAGCGTCATGGCGGCAATTTCAGCCAGCCGGGCCAGCAATTCGCCATCGGCTTCCGTCAGTTGACGGGCCTCGAAATCGTTTCTGGAGGTGACGATAATGCCGCCGGCAATCCGGTTGCCGGGACGAATCGGAGCCAACAGTATCCGCGTCGCATCCGCCGTAAAATCTTCCGGACACCATGAAGGACAGGTATGGTCAAAAAAAGCATAGCCCCGGTCTCCGCATAACGCCACCAGGTCGGCGGCGGAAAATGGGGCGCGGAATTGCCGGAAAAATTCGGTGTGCCGACCGTCATGGGCCAGCAGTTGCTCCCGCAGCGGCGGCGCCACCGCCTGGAGTGGGGGAAAACTCCCGGCAATCGCCAGCCCGCACAGGGAACTGCCGTCGCCGGACTGCAGGATGGCCGCACCGTCGGCATTGAGCGCACGCAGGACATAACGGACAAACTGCGGCAGAAACAAATTTTCGTTACCGGCGGCAATGACATTACGGGCCAGAGCCACAATGTCGGCGGCCGCTTCGCGTTCCCGGGCCACGTTGCGCTGGAACCCCAGCAGTTTTTTCCGCAGATAAAAACCCCGGCGCCACAGGTAAACCGCATATCCGATCACGGTGATGGTAATAACTGCCGTACCGCCAATGATGAAATTCATCGCCAGCTCTCTCCCCTTGCCGCGTTACTCTTTGCCGATCAACTCTCCCGCATGATAGGAACTGCGCACCATCGGCGCACTGGCAACAAAATCGAACCCCACCGCGGCGGCCAGACGCCCCCAGGCGGCAAACTGTTCCGGTTCCACATAACGGTCCAGCGGCCAGTGTTGCGTCGTCGGCGGCAGATACTGCCCGATGGTGAGAATACGGGCACCGGCATGATAAAGGTCACGAATGGTGGTTTCCACTTCGGCATCGGTTTCACCCAGTCCCACCATGATGCCGGATTTGACCGGAATTTCTTTCCCGCCCAGTTCCGCCGCCATGGCCAATACATGCAGCGAACGACGATAATCGGCGCGGCACCGGATTTGGCGCGCCAACCGTTCCACGGTTTCGAGATTATGATTGAACACGGTCGGTTTGGCGGCAAGAACGGTGGCCAAAGCCGCGCGATCGTCATTGAAATCCGGAGTAAGCACTTCGATGCCGATTTCCGGCAGACGCTCGCGCAAAGCACGGATTACGGCGGCAAAATGTGCGGCGCCGCCATCCGACAGGTCGTCGCGGGTAACACTGGTAACCACGGCATACTTCAATTCCAGCCGGGCCGCCGCTTCGGCCACCCGCTGCGGTTCGTCCGCCGCCAGCGGTTCCGGCGGTCGACTGTGGTCGACGGCGCAAAAGCGGCAGTTGCGGGTACAGGAATTGCCCATGATCATAAACGTAGCGGTACGCCGATGCCAGCATTCATTCAAATTGGGACAACGCGCATCGGCGCAAACGGTATTCAACTTCAGGCCGGCCAGAATTTCCGCCACTTCGTTGCGTTGCGGCCCGCATCCGGTCCGAACCCGAATCCAGGGAGGAAACTTACTTTTGCGCGGCGTCTGGTTTTCAGTCATAATTGCCCGTCACATCCGGACAGCACCAGACAGGCATTCTGTCCGCCGAAACCGAAACTGTTGCTGAGGGCATGGGGAATATCCACGTTTTCCCTGGTAGCGGTGACAAAATCGATTCCGGCAAATTCTTCGGGAACCGTCTTCAGGTTAAGCGACGGGCAGATAAACCGGTTTTCCATCATGATACTGGTAAAGATCAATTCCACCGCCCCGGCGGCACCGATCATATGCCCGGTCATCGATTTGGTACTGTTCACCGCCGGACCATGGGGAAATACCCGCTGCAACGCGGCGGCTTCCGTCGGATCGCCGGTCGGCGTCGCCGTGCCGTGGCTGTTGACATAAACCACCTCTTCCGGTTCGATCCCGGCCTGAGCCAGCGCCATGCGCATTACCTCGGCGCTGGATGCGGCATCCGGAACCACCATATCCCGAGCATTGCTGTTGGCGGCGCTCCCGGACAGAACACAGATGGGACGAACCCCGCGATTCCGGGCAAAATCTTCATTTTCCAGCACCACATAACCGGCCCCTTCGGCAATCACGAACCCGTCGCGATCGGCGTCGAACGGACGACTGGCGCATTCCGGAGTGTCATTATAGCCGCTGGACAGAGCGCGCATGGCATCGAATCCCAGCGCCTGCACCCAGCTGACCTCTTCGGAGCCGCCGGCCAGAACAATATCGTAAAGCCCGGCCTGCAACAATCGCGACCCCAACATAATGGCATGGGCGCCGCTGGAACAGGCGGAACTGATATCGTAACTTTCACCGGTAATTCCAAAAATCAGGGAAATATTGGCAACAGCGGAAGAAGGCATCACCCGAGGCACCGTAAACGGAGAAACCTTGCGCACTTTATGATGAAGATGGAAATTGGCCGCCCCGTGATGCACTTCGATATAATTGCTGCCGGCACAGCCGCCGATAACCGCCACCCGGTAGCGCCGCAGATCCTCCAGACTCAGTCCGGCTTCCGTAATAGCCTCATAAACGGCAGCCACCGCCATAATGGAATTGGGAGAAGTAAAACGTTTGCGTTTGCGATCAAGCAAGGGACATGCAATATCTTCGTCCGCTTTGCCGTAAACCTGACTGTCCATGCCCAAGTCCCGCCATTCCTGACTGAAAATGATCCCGGAACGCCCCGCCCGCAAGGCCTCGCAATTGGCGGCGATTCCATTACCGAGCGGAGAAACCACTCCCCTGCCAGTTATGACGACTTTCTTCATATAAACCCTTAATGATGACATGTTGTAAAAAGTTGCTTTCCCTGACCTGCAGAATAGTCGTTAATATATCCCGCCAATATGGTTTTTCAAAATTCTACCGCGGTTCTTTGCAAAAAAACCACGGATTTTATTGCGCGGAGAAAACATCGGTACTATATTGGTAAAAAGGAGAAACGTTGCCGAAAACGGCAAGTTGTAACGCGTCGGGAAAGTGCATTATGTACCATAAAAGAGATCGTATCCGTAAACCGCTGATTTTCTTTCTGATCGCCTCGGGAGCGGCAATCGTTATCTGGGCGGTCGGGCTGAACCTGCTCGCTTCGACGCGGCGCAACCGGGACGGATTGCAGCAGGAACTGATGCAACTGCCGGTTTTCGACGGACGAACGGAACGGGCCGCGATTGTGGCGAAAAACAAGTTGACTCCGGCCGCATTGAATGCCGTCTATCCCGCCCCGGAAGAGTTGAACCGTCTGGTGGAACAGCAATTGGCCGGTGATGCGGAGAAAAAATTCTCTTTGTCGCAACTCCAGGCGGAAATCGATGCCATCCGGAAGAAATATACGCTCTACATCGGCAAATCCATTTTCATTCGCTATTATGACCATACCGGCGCCACCAAGGAAATCTCCGGTCGATATGAGGGCTGTGACAATAATACGGTCTTTATCCGCGGCAAAGCCATCCGGATCACCCAGATTCTCCCGGAATTCCGGGAAGGGGTCCGGCCAAACAGCAAGAAACAGGCGGCAAGAATCAAAAAAGCCAAAGAGGATTTTGCGGCCGAACGCCGGCAGTTCATTACCCGGCATCGCCGGGAGCTGGAAAAAACTATCTACACCGGAGCGGGATATCTGCTCACATCCCGGAACGAGTGGCGGGTTCCGTCACAATTTGTGGTCGACGAACTGGCCGGCCGGCGGCAACAGGCCGCCGACGCCAGATCGGCCCGCATCGACGCGTTGCGGAAACAGTATCGTGTCTGGGGTATTTTTCCCCTGCAACTGCAACCGCTCCACGCCGGAGAATGAATTATCATGTCGTTGCTGGAAGTAGATAATCTGTCGGTGGAATTCAGAATGGACGGCTGCTGGTATCCGGCGGTCAGCAATATTGCCTTCCGGGTTGACCACGGGGAAATTCTGGCCCTGGTAGGAGAAAGTGGTTGCGGCAAAAGTGTAACCTGCCATTCATTGGCCCGGTTGTTGCCGGAGCCGCCGGCGCGTTATTCCGGCGGCAGCATCCAATTTGAAGCGGAAGGACATAAGATCGAGGTGCTGCGGGCCGGCAGGCGGGAATTGCGTCGGGTTCGCGGTCGGGGAATTGCCTATATTTTTCAGGAACCGGCGGCGTCTCTGAATCCGGTGTTTCGGGTGGGCGGCCAAATTGCCGAGGCGCTCCAACTGCACCGACCGGAGGTGACGGATGTCAAAGCCG
>JAQUZV010000222.1 GCA_028691155.1 Victivallales bacterium | reverse complement strand
CCAGATAGGAACCCTGGCGGGTGAACCTGCTTTTAACGGCGGCGATTTCCCGGGCCAGCGTGGCCGGTTTTTCTCCCGATTCCAACAGGGCCCAGACAATATAGGCGTTGGTGATCGGGGCCGGGGCACGGCCGAAACTGTCCAGTGCTTTTTGATTGCGTTTGAATCCGCCCCGATCGTCGCGACGTTGCAGCAGCCATTGTCTGGTCCGTGCCACCATGGCGGTATCGACCGGCATGACTTTGTTCATGTCGGCAAATTCCATCAGACCGTAAGCGGTCAGCGCTTCATGACCGGGGTCGCCGCCAAACCATTCGTAACCTTTCTGTTTGCATTCGAATCCGGCCAGTTTTTGATAACCGGCGTCCAACAGGCGACGGGCTTGGGCAATTTTGTCCGGGGCGATGTTGTGGTGCGACAGAAAATATTGCTGTGCCATGACCAGCGGATAATTGGTGGAACTGGTCTGTTCGAAACAGCCGCACGGTTGCTGCAGCAGCGCATTCAGCGCTTCTTCCATATTGGCCAGCGGGGTGGGGAACAGTTTGGCGCTTGTCTGCATGCTGCCGGGTTCCACCGCCGGCGGAACGGTCACCGTAAAGGAGGCCGGATGGGCGGCGTCGAGCAGGCCGCCATGATTGATGGCGACCGGAAATCCCTGGGGACTGACGGTCAACGTCCGGGTGACTTGGTCGGTATAGCCGGCGGCGGCGGCGCTGACGGCAAGCTTATAGTCGCCGGGTTTTTTCGGCATGATTTGCGCCAGTACCCGGGTCCGCTGTCCGGCATTCAGGCGGCAGGCTTCAGGCTGGACGATATCCAGTCCTTCGCCGCGCACCAGGACGTTGACGGCGGCAAAGGATTGGTCGGTGGCGTTGATCAGCGCCACCGGCAACTCGATGATGTCGCCGACGGTGGCGGTCAGCGGCATTTTGGGTTCGATATAGAAGGGTTCGACGGCGGTGACGGCGGCATTGCCGGTACCGAGCGCCCCGTTGTTGCCGAAGGCGTCGGCCATGACGGCAAAGGTGGTCACGCTGTCGGGCAGATCGAATTCTACCGTGGCCCGGCCGTTGCGGGCACTGGTCCGCAGTCCGGCATGCCAGTAGATCGTCTCGGTAAAATCAATTCGGTCATTGGGTCGGCGGTTGGGCCGGACCTTATGGGCGTATTCACGGACGACGATCCGGACCGGGCTCCGGAGTTCTTTGTGCATGACCAATTTTTCGGGTTGGGGAAGCGGTTTGAAGCCCATTATTGGCGCCGCCGCCATATCTTCGGCGACGTGTGGGGCCGGGACCATCCGGGCATTTACTCGATTGAACTCTATGGCCTTTTTCTCGTCTGCTGCGGCGACGGCGTCTTCACCGTCACACGCTTTATCCCTCATCTCCGGCATTGCTGCTCCGGCGGCAAACAGCACCGGTGCTTCGGGTCTGTGGCATTCGGCCAGTGCCCGTTTGGCCATTTCCGGATGTTGTTTCTTGATGGCCTCGTAATCGACCAGAATAAAACGTCGCCAGCCCTGGGTGCCCAGCAACAGGTCGACGTCGGTGGTGGCCTGCGGATTGGTGGCGTCGAGATAAACGGCGGCGTCGGCCAGATCGGCCACTTCGTTTTCGAGATAGACCATGACCGGGAGCCGCGGGGCCTGTTCCCGTTTGTCGATCATTTGCAGTACGGCGTCGTCGGTGACGGTCAGTCCGACCACCGCTTCGACCGGCTTGCCGTCGTCATCGGTGGTGAGCAGGTCGAGTTTGACCTTGCCGCCCGGAACGAACGGCGCGGCGGTCGCCTTGATGCTGACGTTGATCTTATATTTCGGCTGCCGGTAGACCAACCGTTCGGCCAGCGGCAGACCGTTTTTATCCCACACCGTGGCGATCAGGACTCCTTCGGCATCGTGGGCGTTCAGATCGCGGGAGACGGTCCGGCCCGGTTCGAGCGGTTGCGAGTCCAGCTCGACTTCGCGTTTGCCGAGGGTTATTGTGGCCGCTTTGCTGTCGGCGGTGGCGGCTACGGTGACGCGTACCGGGCCGTCATAGGGATAGACGTTGCGGTCGGCCCGCAGCACCGCACCGGACGGTTTTACCGGCGGCAGCGGAAATGTCCGGGCAATGCCGGAGGGTTGAGTCAGTTTCAGCTCATATTTTACGCCGGCCTGTGGGGTCATGGTGACGACGCCGCGTCCTTCGTGGACCGTGTGGAGGGCGGCTTCGGTTCCCGTGGCGTCCGCCGGGACAATGGTGCCTTCGAGGTCGGCGGGTTTGCCGTCGGGACGGTTGGCCTGGACATAGATACGGCAGGGAAGACCGGCCACCAGCTCGCCGCCTTCCGGATAAAAGGCGATATCGACGGCGGGCAGCAGGATCGGAATGGTTTTACCGGCGCTCTCCTTGACGCCGCCGTCTTCGATGACGAAAGAAAGGGTGCCGTCGCCGACGGCAAGCTTCCGCGGCAGCGTGAACGTCACGGTGCAGTTGCCGTCCCGGTTGACGGTCAGGCCGGATTGGCGAAAAACTTCGTGGCCGTCGACGCGGGCGACGGCGGTGATTTTTGCTCCTGCCGGAATGCCGCCTTCCGCCCGGGTGACGTTGATGGCGGCGCTGACGGTGTCGCCGGGGCCGTAGCCCTGGCGGACGAATTCAATTTGTGACTTCAACCGCGGGGCGCGATAGGCGCGGACTTCGAATTTTCGGACGGTTTCCGGCGCCCCCGGATACGGCGAGGAAAAGGTGGCGGTATAGACGCCGCCGGGTTGCCCGTTCGGGATTGTCCAATGGGAGCCGGCGCTGCTGTCGCGAACCGTGGCGTAACCGCTGAAAACTTCTGCTTTCCTGGCATCGGTGATTTTGACTTTGATTTCGGCATTGCCGTTTTTCAGCGGCGTATTGTCGGCGGCATTGAGCATTACGGCGCGGAGGTAAACCTTTTCTCCGGCGCGGTAGATTGGTTTGTCGGTGGCGGCGTAAAGCAGATAACGTTCCTGACCGCCCAATTGTTTGGAGGTCGGGCGGGTTGGTGTTTGCCGGTTGTTTTCGGTCGCCTGCAGCGCGACGGTCAGGCTCAGCGCGGCCAGGGCGACAGCGGCGGAGCGGTGGAAGATCCCCATTTTTTTCCCCTTATGGTTAGATGATGAATTTCGGTGTTGATATTAACATAATACCGGTGCGGGGAAAAGTTGTCAAACAATTGTCAAAGCAATGTAATTTGTTTGTAATTTCAGCCGGTTGCGACCATATGGCGTTGCCGCCGTGGCGTTTTACCCGGGATCAGGCATCACAGGGAATTATAGAATAAGCATGAATTGCAGTCGGACTGGCAGCGGTGGCAGTATTCCCGGTACAGGTGGATGATCCCCTGGCGGGTGGCGGCCGAATTCATGATTTCCCGTCGGTCGCGGTCGGGGAACCAGGCTGCCGTTGCGGTTTTGATGATGCGGTTGTCCTGCGTCGGCGGCAACTGTTCCCATATTTTGATGACCGCCGGACTGAAATCCTTGGCTTCGAGGTTGATTCGACCGTAAACATAAATTATCGGCAGAATGACGTTGACGGTGATTTCCAGCGCCTGCTGCCGACCCAGAACCACGGCTTTGCGGCTGGGCGGGGCATAGAATCCGGTGTGGCGATCCCAGCACGGATCGGAGCAGGTCAACTGTTGCAGCATGGCCTCGGCGGCCGTTGCGGGCGCGATGCTGTCGTCGCAAAATTCCAGTAATCCGGTAACCGGCAACGGCAGTTTTTCGAGCAGCCGTATCAGCGCCGCGATCCGGCGTTCCGGCGTATGGTAGGGACGCTGGCCGTGGCGTCGCCATGGCAGCGGCGATCGGGCGGAGCGTTGCAGCCGGCCCCATTGCCGCCAACATACGTCGACAAATTTCCGCAGCTCCGGGATCAGTTCCGGCGCATTGGGCGCGGGGAGCAGGCCGGATTCTCCCCAGAGCAGGGCGGCCGGGAATCGTTGCCTTGTCTCCGGGTCATATTCCATGAAGCGTTCGAACATGGCGGCAAAAACCTCCCGGTTGTGCTGGTAGCCCATGGCGTTGAAAACAGCTTTCAGCGCGGTATAGTCGGCCCCGCGGTTCAACACTTCTGCCGCCAGTTGATCGGCTTTGCCGCGAAAGCGGTGCCAGCCGGCATCGGCCAGAATATCCCGCACCCGGTCGTTGCTCAGACGGGAGAAGAAGGCGGCGCATTTGCCTTTCCGGTAAATTTGCTTGGAGGCGCGGATGGTATGCAGATCGCGGCACAACAGCAGCGGCGGCAGTTGTTCGGCCACGGC
>JAQUZV010000221.1 GCA_028691155.1 Victivallales bacterium | reverse complement strand
CCCTATCGTTTCGAACGCGGCACCGACTGGGACATGTGTACCACGGCCAGTAACCGCGCCGTCGCCATGATTCTGGAACTAGCCGGCGGCGAATTGGTTACCGATCTGGTCGATGTCAATTCCGGTCGCCCGACCCCGCCGCGGCTCACCTGCCGTTTCGACCGGATCCGCCACCTGATCGGCGCCAATATTGCCAATGAACGGATCATGAAAATCTTCCGGCAATTGAGTCTGGAAGTTGTGGATATCACGCCGACGCAATGCAGCGTAATCCCGCCGTTGTTCCGTCAGGATCTGGAACGCGAAGCCGACCTGGCCGAAGAAGTGGCCCGGGTGTACGGACTGGACAATATTCCGGTGCCTCCGGTCCGTTCGATCGCCCCGGCTTCCATCGGCAACGACACCTATCGTCATAAGGAGCTGTTGCGCAACCGGATGATCGGTTTGGGACTCTGTGAATGCGTTCATTACAGCCTGGTCAGCGAAGCCTCGGCCCTGGCCGATGCAACCTTTCAGACCGCCGATCTGATCCGTCTCGACAATCCACTGAGCCTAGAACTGGCCTTTCTGCGCCCCTCGCTCTTCGGGGAAATGATGGCCACGGTGGAACGTAATATTTCGCACCAGAATACCGATCTGAGGTTGTTTGAATACGGTCGGGTCTTCTGTGCCAATCCGGACAAATATCCGGAAGAACGCGACGAATTGTGTCTGATTCTGACCGGCAAGCGCCACCCCGAACTCTACTCCGCGGCCCTGGCCGAAGAGTATGACTTCTACGATCTCAAAGGTCTGGTGGAAAGTCTGCTGGAAATGCAGCGCTTCAGCTATGTCCAGTTCCGGAAAATCGAGGACGGCAAATTCGATTATGCCGCGGAAATACGGGCCAACGGCCAGGTAATCGGGGTGTTGGGCCGAGTTGCCTCCCGGCTGACCAAAGGACTCAAAACCAAAAGCCCGGTCTTTGCGGCAATAATTCAGGTCGATGCCATGTTGGCACTGAAAACGCCGAAAGTGCTGTTTCAGTCGATCCCGCAATATCCCTCGACCACCCGCGATGTCGCTTTCGTGGCCCCGGAATCCCTGGAACATCGCCAGGTGATTGAATTCATCGGCAAGGCAAAGCTGAAATTCCTGGAAAAAGTCGAATTGTTCGATATTTTCCGCGACGAAACGCTCGGCGCCGGCAAGAAGAGTATGGCCTACAAGCTGACCTTCCGTAACCCGGAACGTACGCTGACCGACAACGAAGTCAATGCGGCATTCGAAAAACTGCGGCAGCGGCTGTCCTCGCAACTGCAGGTCGAACTGCGCTGACCGGGCGATTGCATCCGGCCAAAATTCCGGTACGGGGATCCTTTCCCCACAACCGGAAAAATCGCCTGGAATTATTGGTGCCGGGTCGTCACGACCCGGCACCAACGTATTATGCTGGGTTGGCGTTGCCGCTACGATATTTCATGGAAAGCCGCCGATTCAGGGCCAGACAACTGCCGTCCCTACCGACCGGATAAACGACCGACGGCTCCGGCACCAGCAACTCTTCCGGCAACCGACACAGTTCGCTGACCGTGCGTTCGCGAATTCGCTCCAGTCGCGGCAACTCGTAAACCAATTTTCCGTTCCGGAAAATGGGAAGCAGCAAATCCTCGCCGGAAGATTCCCCGGGAATCGCCACCGTAGTATCGTCCGGTAAAATCATTTTGTCTCCGGCGCCCAGTTGTTCATCGTAAATCATATCGCCCCAATAGAGGTTGTTGACGGTATAACGCCGAATCCGGGGCATGCCGCCGCACGTCATCTTGTCCGGATCCGAAGTTACTTTCAACTTGTAGCTCCAATCTCCGCCCGGAGAACGCATGGCGCTCATCTTGTAAACCCCGCTCAGAGCACTATCCCCGCACCCGGTAACCAGCCGCGTCCCCACACCCCATAAATCGATGGCGGCTCCGGCCCGGCGTAACCGGGTGATTTCATATTCATCCAGTTCGTTGCCGGCCACAATACGGCAATCAATCAAGCCATGCCGATCAAGAATTTCCCGCGCCTGTCGACTGAGCACCGCCAGGTCACCGGAATCCAGCCGAATACCGGCTAGTCGAAGGCCGCGACGCCGCATGGCCTCGCCGACCCGGGCCGCATGCTCAATCCCGGCCGGCGTATCATAAGTATCAACCAATAAAATACAATCATCCGGCTGGGCGGCGGCAAAAGCATCAAAAGATTCTGCTTCGGAATCGAAAGCCATAACCCAACTGTGCCCATGCGTGCCTTTCACCGGAATACCAAAACGTTGACCGGCCAGAACATTGGAAGTTCCGACACACCCGCCGATATAAGCCGCCCGGGAAGCACTCATGGCCCCATTCGGTCCCGGCGCCCGACGCAAACCGAATTCCACCACCGGCCCTCGGGCCGCCACACAAATCCGCGCCGCCTTGGTCGCAATCAGACTCTGGTAATTGACGATATTCAGCAGGGCGGACTCCAGCAGTTGGCACTGCAACAGCGGACCGCGCACCTGAAGCATGGGTTCACCGGGAAAAGCCGCCATGCCTTCCGGCAAGGCGTCGATATCACAACTGAGACGCAGCTCTTTCAGATAATCAAGAAATTCGCTATCGAAAATGTCATGCCGGGAAGAACTCTGCAACGATTCCAGATAATACAGTTCCCGGCGCGAAAAACTATAATGACGGATATAGTCGACCACCTGTTCCAAGCCGGCAGAAATCACATATCCGCCCCGAAACGGAGCCCGCCGAAAAAAAAGATTGAACACCGCGTCATCATTGCTCTTCCCGGCCTTCCAATAGCCGTAAGCCATCGTCAATTGATAGAAATCGGTCAATAAGGCATGTGTGTCCTCACCGTTACCGGACATTTTCAACCCTCCTCAAAACCATTTCAGGCGCCCCAGCAACCACCGCTATAAGATAATGATATATGGTCAAGCCCTTTCGCGCTACCGTACCCCGGCAAAATTTCCCGATATTCCCATGCCTCCCATCCGATAAAATTATCGTCAACGGCCATAAATACGCCGGGAAAAAAGGACTATCACGATCAAGGAAGAAAAATCGACACTGACGCCGCCGACGGCACCAGTCGGCCGCCACTGCAAATCAATAGTGGAAAAGCCGAAAACGACTATTGGTGGTTGTTCGGACGCCGTTCGGAAAATTTGATGACATAGAGAACATCGCCGGCCGCCATAATAGCGCGGGCCGAAGGGTTGAAGATGGTTTTGCCGTTGACTTTCTTTATGGCTACCACCAAGCCGCCCAGTGTCTCCCGCAATCCGGCCTGGGCAATAGACTGCCCGTCAAAGGGATCCCCGGCAATAATCTCCAGCTTTTCCACCCGGAAACGGACATTGTCCTCATTACCGATCACTTCCGCCAGCGACGCGATGTCCGGTGCCACCAGCAAGGTGGAAATTCTTCTGGCTCCCGCCAGAAACGGCGATACCGTTTGGGTTGCTCCCGCCTGGATGAATTTATGCTGATTGGCGGCCATTTCCGAACGGGCAATGATTTTCAAATCGGGATTCATTTCACGGGCCGTTAAAACCAGAAACAGGTTGTCGGCATCGTTACCCAGCACGGCCACCAGCGCTACCGCCCGCTCGATGGCCGCCTGACGCAACGTCCGCTCCTCTCTGGCGTCGCCCTGTATCACCGGCACCTTGTGCTCCTCCAACGCCGCCGCCCGGACGGCATCGTTTTCAATCATGACCACATCGGCAATATCCTCCTGCAACAACTGCATCAGCACGGCTTCACCCATTTTGCCGCCACCGCAAATAATAATATGATCCTTCATTTTTGCCAGCATCCTTTTGGTTCGGTATTTCGTTGCCGCCATCATCATCTGGTTATGAAAAATAACTTCAACCATTCCCGCCATTCCGAAAGCCAGCGTCCCCACGCCACCGATAATCAGCGACACGGTGAAAATCCGTCCCCAGAACGACAACGGATGCACTTCGGAATATCCCACGGTCGATAACGTCGTCACCGTCATATATATACAGTCGATCCAGCCCCACTCCTCGATCAGGCGGTAACCGAATGTCCCCGCTAAAATCACCCCGATAATCAGCACCAGACACAATCGTACTTTAATCTTGGCCTGCTGCAGTTGATAACTTTCCATCTCCATTGTTGTACCCTCCGGCTCTCACGCCGAAATTACCATAGCGCGAGGGAGGAAGAATATCAAGTGTAAAAAAGGTTGAAGCGGCAAGGAGCATGAAGGTTGCCGGGAGAAGGGGGCGTCGCG
>JAQUZV010000220.1 GCA_028691155.1 Victivallales bacterium | reverse complement strand
CCGAGAGCAATCGGTCGGCCTATGCGTTCGGTTCCCTGCCCGAGGTCCGGGAAGCGTTGAACTTCGAGCTCGGCGGCGATCAAATCCCGGATTCGGCCGCAGTCATGATCACGCCGGAAACCACGATAAACGCCCCCTGTTTCGAGTCGAATGTTTTCCGCCGCCGTTTCAACAACTGGATCCGCGCCGCCGTCGCCCGTTATCGCGACACGGAGCTGACACTCTCCGGCACGGTACCGCATCTCTGCCTGGCCGCCGCCCATCCGGGACGCCCCCAGAAGGCAATATTGCCGCACTGGGACATCATCAGCATGATGGATCAGTGGCTGTGGGCCAACCGTCAATTGCGAAAAACCGGCGCCGCCATCCGGTTTGCCGGCCACGGCCCGGCCCTGGAATTGCCGTCGGTAGCCGGTTTGTCGTACCCGGCGTTCCCTCTGGAAAGCGCAGCAGAGAGCGAATCCTGACCGGCCGGACAATGTCTCCGCCAGGTCCGCCAAGGTAAAGGGAAGAGGAAAATGAATCATTTGGGAACGGTACTTCTGGCCATGCTGCTGCCGGCGGCAGCAATGGCGGCAATGCCCCTCTCACGGGAATTGCCGCTCTCGTCCGGCATCCGCATGGAGTTTGCCCCGGATAATTCCGATTACGAAGAAATTCGGGATTATCTGCGGCAGCTGGACAGTATTGCCGCCCAAATTTTAATCCGGCGGGAGGACAGCCGACCCACCGTCGACTGTCGGCTTGTGCTGACCGGAACGGACGACGCCATCGAAATCGAGCAAATCCGGGAGACAACGGTAATTCATCTTCCGGCGGAACTGCGCCGCTGGCGCTCTCCTCTGCTCCGACGTCGGGTCATGGCGCTGTTGCTGCTGGTTAAATGCGGTCTCGAACCGCGGCACGTCACCGCGGCCGACCGGGTGCCGTGCTGGCTGGCAACCGGAGCGACGGTCATGGCCGAATCCAGGCAGGAGCTGGGACACAGCAGTAAAAATTATTTCGAATTACGTGCCCTGGACCGGGCCGGTTACGGACTCTCCCTGGATGATGTGATCATGGGGGACTACCGGCCCGACTGCGGGGTGTTTTATGACTTGTTTGCCGCCGGCAGTGAATATTTGTTGACATTGTGTCTCAATGCCATCTCTTCACGCCGGAATTTCATGATTCCGCTGATCGTCGCCTCCTATTCCAGCCCCCAACAGGAGCCATGGCAGATATTTTTCGCCACCGCGGGCAAGGAGTTGCACCTCAAACTGCCGAAAAACCTATTTGCCGACAACAAATTTTCCCCCAACGACCAGCTCAGAATCTGGTTCCGCAACGGCCTGAGGACCCGAAATATCAATCTTTTTTATCCTGCCGCCGCCGGAGAGCTGCATCGCCGTTTCGAAGAGTTGCGGACCGTAACGTTCCCCGTCGCCGGCAAAGACAACACGGCTAAGGACGTGCCCTGTCGCCTGGAAAATCTGGCCGCATCCGTCCGTAAGGCGCCGGACCCGGAAGGCACCATGATCCTGCTGCTCGACGATCTGGCGTCATTTCAGAACGAATGTCCCCGGGAATTGCTGCCGCCGCTGACCGTGATTATTGCGGAAGCCGCTCGCCTCCGCCAGGCCACGGCCTCCCTTTCCCCCAACACCGACAGCGCGAAAAAGAACAGCAGGAAAACGCCACCGAAGTCACCGCTGAATGTGACTATGGCGAAAGTTGCCCGTCTCCGCCATCATGCCGCGGTCCCAACTCTCCCCAATTACCACCAGATGGAAAAGGACAGCGGCAAAATACTCCCGCAGCCATCGCCCCCCCCTCCCCAAAAGGAAGACTGGAACCGCCTGACAACCGATTATCATGATCATGTTCTCGCCGCCATCGGGGAATTCGAAGAAAAAATCCGGCGTCAGGAGGCGGTGGAAAGCTACCTCATGCAGATGGAGAGCAAATTTGTGCCTCCGGCGGAGCAATGCCGTTTTCGGCTGAAATCCCTGAAAATGATGGATCGGTTGAACCGGGAAATCTGGCCGGAAATAAATAATTATCTGGATCAGTTGGAAAAAGAGTATCTTAGGGATTAGATTATCGCCGTTTTTATTGTCGACCCAAACGAGCGGAAACCGCCAGAGACGTTTCCGGCTCCGGATCGATGGAAACAAAATCAACGGGAAATAAAATAGAACATCAAGAGAGGAAATAAACATGAGAATATCTCCGGAAATTAAAAAACTGATGCAGAAAGGCAGTGATTTTCTGCAGTGCCAATATCCGATCATCTGCGGCGCCATGACCTGGGTGACCGAACCGAAGCTGGCCTCGGCGGTCTGCAATGCCGGCGGCTTCGCGTCGCTGGCCGGCGGCAATGCGCCACCGGAAATTCTGAAACAGCAGGTGGAGGAAATGCGGCGCCGGACCGATCGTCCGTTCGGCGTCAACCTGATTACGATTGCGCCGAATTATCATCAGCATCTGGAACTGCTCCACGAACTCAAGGTGCCCTATGTGATCTTTGCCGGCAGTTTTCCCAAGCAGAATGAAATCGAAACCGCCAAAAAAGCCGGCGCCAAGGTAATGTGCTTCGCCTCTACGCTGTCGATCGCCAAACGGATGATCCGCTACGGGGCGGATGCCATCATTCTGGAAGGCATGGAGGCGGGGGGCCATATCGGCCATGTATCGTTGACGGTACTGTTGCAGCAGGTGCTGTTCGAAGTACGCGACACCATCCCGGTCTTCGTCGCCGGCGGCATCGCCACCGGCAAAATGCTGGCTCACGTCCTGATGATGGGTGCGGCCGGGGTGCAGTTGGGCACCCGATTCGTCATGACCAGTGAATGCTGCGTTCATGACAAATTCAAAGAGACATTCCGCCGGGCGGACGCCCGCGATGCGGTGTCCACGCCCCAATACGACTCCAAGTTGCCGGTGGTGGCCGTCCGTGCGTTGCGCAATAAGGGCACCGATGACTTCGGCAAACTTCAGTTGTCGCTGTTGAAAAAACTTGCCGCCGGCGAAATCCATCGCGAAGAAGCCCAGATGGAAGTGGAACGTTTCTGGATCGGCGCTCTGCGCCGGGCGGCAATCGAAGGCGACGTCGAAAACGGTTCGATGATGGCCGGACAGTCGGTCGGACTGGTCAACAAGGTTTCTTCCGTCGAAGAGCTGATTCAGGAACTACTGGACGACGCCGCCGAAGAAATTATCACGATCAAGGAAAAGATCAATAACCTGTAAACAACGCGATATGTCTTTCGATGGTAAAAAGTACACGATCAAGGTGCTCTGGCGCGTAATCATGGTACTGTTTTTCGCGGTGGTCTTTTTTCAGGCCGCCCGAAAAGCAGCCGGCCGGATCACGGCGGACTTTTACTATCCATTCGTTTCCTCGGCCATTCAGACCCAAAAACAGGTCGCCGGCAAGGCCTTGCTGCTGGAAAGCAAAGTCGCGCTGGCGGCCGCCGTCGAGGATTCCGAGAAATACATCCAGCAACTGACGGCGGAGTTGGCCACTTTTCGGGCCCTGCGCGATGAAAATCGCGAACTGCGCCACCTGCTGGATCTGAAAGAACACTACCGCTTCAAATTCGTCTTTGCCGAAATCATCATCCGCGACCCGGCCGCGTGGGAACGGCGCTTTACCATCAACCGCGGCAGCGACGACGGCATCGCCACCGGCGACTGCGTCGTCACCGGCAGCAGCGACGGCGAAGCCATGGGGCTGGCGGTCGTCGGCCGGATCGGCCGGCTCTCGCACCACAGCGCCGAAGTCATTACCCTGGTCGGCAATGACAACCGCTTCAGCATCCGTGTCGACGGCAACGGCGCCGTCGGGGTTCTCGACGGCGGCTTCCGGCGCGGCATCAGCCTCTACGGCCTGGCCGCCTATCTGCCGCGCGATCTGAAATATGAACCCGGCATGAAGCTCTACACGTCCGGATTGAGCCGTACCACGCCCGCCGGACTTTATATCGGCCGTCTTTCCGACCTGCCCAACGGCATCCGCACCCATAACAATCTCTATACGGAAGCCGATGTCGAGCTGGGGTTCGACCTCAATCTGAGTCGTTTTGTGATGGTCATTACGGGAGGGCAATAAATGTTGGCCCTGCCGTTCCTGTTTTTACTGATGTTCCTGGCCGTCCTGGCGCAGGTCTGGGCCGGGTCCTACGGTTTTTTTCTTCCCGCCGCCGGATATGCCGTCTTTTACATCACTGCCGTTTACGGCTGGCGGGGCGGAATTGTGACCGCCATCGTCATGGGCAGCGGGGTGGATGCCGTCTATATGCGGCACT
>JAQUZV010000219.1 GCA_028691155.1 Victivallales bacterium | reverse complement strand
AATAACATTCGCCGGGCCGAATATACCACCGCCAGCCGTCCATACAGCAAGGCGAACGGAAACGCCAGAAACTGCAACCCCAATACCGTCAGCATCAGCAGAGTGTCGGTCAGACCGATATCCCGGCCATACGGCACCGCCATCTGAATAATCGTATCGACACCGTCGATATAGAGGAAATAAGCCGGCAAAAACAGTGCCACATTGCGGTAATAACGGATTTTCTTTACCGTAGTCCAGAGGTTGCACAACGCGTCCGCCACCGTTCCGCGTTGTCGGGACAAGGCATATTTTTGCCTCACGCCCCACAATACCGGCAGGGAAAACGCCAGCCACCACAATGCGGTAATCACAAAAGAAGATTTCACCGCCATGGTTTTAAGACCGACCAAACCTCCCAATGCCATCAGACCCATACAAAAAATATAGGGAATCCCGCCGCCCACATAGCCCCAGGCATAACCGGCTCCGGAAATCCAGTCCATCCGCTTCGGCGACGTTACATCCACCAGCATTGCATCGTAAAAAACACAGCTGCCGGTAAAAGCAATCAGACTCGTGGCATAAATTATCAGCGTGAGCAGCCGCATTCCCGGCGCAGTAAAACTCAACGCCGCCGTGGCGACGATCCCCAACCCCAGAAAACTGCCCAGGAAAACCTTCTTATTGCCTTTGACGTCGGCGATCGCCCCCAGAAACGGCGCCAGCAACGCCACCGCCAATCCGGCGGCTGAATTGGCAAATCCCCAGTCGGCCGTTGATACGGCGGTATCGACGTCACCGGCAATATAACCCTTATAGTAGAGCGGCATAATCGTCGTCATGATGATCAGACCGTAAGACGAGTTGGCCACGTCGTAAAGAATCCAATTACGCTCCGCGCGTGTCAGCCTGCCTTTGATTTTCATTCGCCCGATAAAACTCCCGCCGCATTTGCATTTTCGCTTCCGACCCGTTACTATAACCCCGAAGTTCATATTAACAAAAGGATGCGATAACAATGGGGATGGAAATCGAACGCAAGTTTCTGGTCCGAAACGATTCCTGGCGGCAAGGCGCGGCCGGGGTGGAATATTGCCAGGGTTATTGCCCCAACGACCGCGGCACCATCCGGGTCCGCCGGGCCGGCGACTGCGGTTACCTGACCATCAAGGGAAAAACGTCCGGGTTTTCCCGCCGCGAATACGAATATGCCATTCCGTCCGCCGACGCCGAGGCATTGCTGGAACTGATCTGTGTGCCGCCGTATATTCGAAAAACCCGTTACCGGGTCGAATACCGGGGGAAAACATGGGAAATCGACGTCTTTGCCGGAGAAAATACCGGACTGATCCTGGCGGAATTGGAACTGACCCGTGAGGACGAACCGTTCGAACTGCCGCCATGGACCGGGGCCGAAGTTACCGGCGATCCCAGATATTACAACTCCCAGTTGGCGGTACATCCCTTTTCCCGCTGGGATGCCGAGTGACCCGCAACCGTTCGGAGCGCGCGGCCCGGGGGCGGCCGGCGATAAGTGCTATTTTTGGCGCCGCTTTTTGTCGTAACGGGACATTCGTTCCATTTTGCGGCGGGCTTTCATTCCTTTGACCCCTTTCTCGCGAATCTGCGGTATGGTTTTGCCGCTGCCGTCGGCACGGATCGACGACCGGATCAACGTTCGCTTGGACACAATGGTTTTGGGCCGTTCCCGCAGCCTGATTACCAGCGGTTGACCGACAAATCCGAATGCGGACCGGAAATAATTGGTCAGATAGGTCAGGTAATTGGTCGCGCACAAATTGGTGTAGTTGACGAACATCAGAAAGGTCGGCGGCGTATTGGATAGCATGGTGGTGTAATAGATTTTCAACGGTGAAATGCCGACCACCGGGGCCGAATAGTGGTTGACGGCATCGGTGACCACTTTATTGATCAGCGAGGTCGGAATCTGCACCTGCGCCTGCTCGATGATTTCCGCAATGGTGTCCATCAGCTTGTCGAATCCGGCCCCCGTTTTGGCACAGACGAAAACCACCGGGGCGTAATTCATGCCCGGCAGGGTATAACGGATTTCATCCAGAACCAGCTTCTGCTGCCGCTCTTCGCAGATGTCCCATTTGTTGGCGACGATGATACAGGCCTTGCCCGATGCTTCGATCAGCGATGCAATGCGGCGGTCCTGGGCCGTAACGCCGTTCGGAGCTGCTTCCACCAGAAACAGCACCACCTTGGAACGGGAAATCGCATCGTTGGCCCGCATCGTACTGAAATATTCGACGGCGGTATCCACCTTGGCCTTTTTACGCAATCCGGCGGTGTCGATCAGACAGGCCGGCAGTTTTTCTCCTTTGAATTCCAGCGCAAAATCGATATCGATGGCATCGCGGGTGGTCCCGGCCACATCACTGACCATCACCCGTTCCTCTCCGAGCAGTTTATTGACCAACGACGATTTGCCGACGTTCGGCCGCCCTATCGCGGCAATCCGGAACGGTTCGGTCTGCTCCGGCATTTCCCCGCCGGCCGGAATTTCCGCCAGCACCCGGCGCAACAACGCCTCGATTCCCTGCCGGTGCAGACAGGAAATCGGGAGAATTTCCGGGAATCCGAGTTCGCTGAATTCCACGATTGCCGCTTCGTGCCGCGGTTCATCCACCTTGTTGACCGCCACGATGACCTTTTTGCCGGATTCGCGCAGGCGCGTCGCCACTTCCCGGTCCAGGGCCACCACCCCGTTCTGTACATTGACCACCATGATCAATAAGTCGGCTCCGGCAATGGCCGTTTCCACCTGGGAGGCGATGTTGCGGTCCCACATGTCCACGCCCTTTTCCTGCCGGGCGACCATTCCCAGCCCGCCGGTGTCGACCAACTGAAAATATTTGTCATGACGGAGCACCGGGGCCACAATCCGGTCGCGCGTTACTCCGCTTGATTCGTGGACAATCGCCAGCCGTCGGCCGACTATCACGTTGAACAACGACGATTTGCCGACGTTCGGCCGACCGACAACCGCAACCGTGGGTACGGTTATCCGGCGTTCCCGCACGGCAAACCCCAATTTATCGTTCTGATTTTCATTCAGATTCTCATGCGACTGCGAATCCATAAGGCAAACCTCTTCCAGTTTGTCAAAATTATTATGCCAGGCATTATCAATTCAGACTTGATTTAAAAATTCATCCGGTATAGCTTATATCCCAGTAATATAACATCATTCCAGGGCGCTGTAAATGGGACGCCGTAAAAAAACGCAACAATGGGACGCCGAATCATGACCAAACCGTGGCTTGGCGCCGTAATATCCCTTCTGCTGCTGTTCGACGTGGCGGCGCCGGGAACCGATCCTGAGCCGGGACTGACGTTGTGGCGTGATTTCTCCTACCCCCAGACCCCGTCCTTTATCGACCAGACCGGTCCGGAAGAGTGGAATTCCAGTCCGGTCGCGACGGTCTGGAGCCAACGCCGAAAACAACGCATGGCCAGTCTGAACGATCCCCGTGCCGCGACGGCATTGGTTCCGTCGGTATATGTGCCTCCGGGGGCGCTGGAACCGAACCGCGATTATGATTTTGCTTTGGCGGAATGGGCCGGCTGCCAATATGTTCCCGGATCGTTTTCCTTTGCCGGTCCGGCCGACGCGCTGATCGGTATTACCGGATTCGCCTGGGGGACGGAAAACAACAACGGCAATTTTCTCCCGCTGCTGGTGCGGCGGGACTTTCGGGAGGTAAAGACTCCGACGCTCGATTTTTACTGGACCATACCGCCGGATTATCGCGTCAAAGGACATCAGGTGCGTCCGGTCGGCGCTCAGATTACCCTCGATTATCGTTTTCGCGTGGCCGCCGCCGCCAAGGTGGATCGTGCCGGGGCTCCCGATTATCGCCGCTTTTCCGCGGCCGGAGGCGCCTCCGGCCGGACTCCGCCGATTGTGCCCGAGGCCATATTTCGTTGGAACGGTAATGGACTGGAAGTTTTTGCCGCGATGATTTCCCGCGCCGTCCCGGTCGACAACCGCATTGCCGTTCCCGCCGGCGACCGGATTACCGGACTGGCCATCGATACCACTCGCGGCCGACTCCTGCTGGCCCGTTCCGATCTGAACATCATGTGCTGTACGCTGGACGGGACGATCGACTGGGTACAGCCCGGTGCGGCGCCGCTTCTCGTTCGTCAAAACCGGCTGATTGCGGTTTCGCCCGATTTCCGGCGGTTGCTGGTGATGCGTCCGGACAATGGGGCTGTAACCGGCGGGTGCGAACTGCCTCCGCATCTGCCGGTTCGGGAAAACTGTCTGCCGGCGGTGTCCGATCGCGCCGGCGA
>JAQUZV010000218.1 GCA_028691155.1 Victivallales bacterium | reverse complement strand
CAACCCGGTAGAGGCGGTCATCGCCGCCTTGCGCCGTCTCAATGTCTCGGTAGGAATTTCCCTCAAACCGGCCACCCCGGCCGCCGCCCTGTTTCCCTATCTCGATCAGATCGACCTCGTCCTGGTCATGACCGTGGAGCCGGGATTCGGCGGCCAGCGCTTCATGGCCCAGATGATGCCAAAAGTCCGGGCTATCCGCGAGGAAATCCGTCGCCGTAGTCTGCCCGTCCACCTCGAAGTTGACGGCGGCCTGGATGCCGATACGGTGAAAGACGCCGTGACGGCTGGAGCCAACATGATTGTCGCCGGCACCTCGGTATTCCGCAATCCGGACGGGGTGGCCCAGGCCATTGCCGATCTTCATGCCGCCCAGCAGTTGCTGACGCCCTAAGTACCGGAAAAACACTCGAACGACGGGAAAACCATGGCCCCCGTACGCCGTTGCGGCGGTGTCGGGCCGCAATTCGTCGCCACGGGACGTCAGTCGTTCTCGGTCATGATGTAAACCAGACTGCGCTCCTGCTTCGGTGTGGGAAAAAACAGCAGATAATACTGGATATTGTCGGCAAATTCATTACTGTTGGTCAGCCCCATATGAGCGGCGCGCAGGCACATGACATAATGCCACTTAATCGGCGAGTTCTCAAAAGGCGTCCATTTGCGCCCCTCTCGTTCGTCCATCCGGGCGCTGGACGACAGCACTTTGCCGTCGCCGGCTTCATACTCGGTAACCGTAATCGTTCCGTCCTTGCGGTTAACCGCGGCCGTACGGGTCGTCGGAACCGCATCCCCGAGGAACAGCGCCAAGGTCACGTCTTCGGGCGGCATACTCTTGATGCGCATGGCCCGGGTAAACTGCCTGGCACGGTGAAGACATTTGGTCAAATGATCGAGAGCGACCACCCGCCTTGCCGCAGCGGAAGTAACGTTGGGCAGAAGAATCTGCAAGGTTTTATCCTGAGCCGGATCAGCCAGGCCCCAGCGATTTTTGATCCATACGTCGGGATTGAAAAGATCAACCGGCGGACCCTTGGGATCATCGGCATAAACCACCGCGCGGGTAGAACTCAAAGGCATCATCTGGTAATAGGTGGGAAAGGTGCCGACCAGACCCGGGGGATATACCGGAGCGCCGGGCGCAAGTTCCAGTCCCCGGGTCATCTCCAGAAAAGTGTCGAGGTAACCGGCGTTCGGCGTCCCCAGCAGCGCCACCTTATCGATATACCGGCTGCCGCGCCAGTCGAGCCGCGGCATGGAACCGTCGCGCGGCAAGTCCTGATTGCCGTAACGCAGATAGTAACGAATCAGCAACCCACCCATCGAATGGGCCACCACGTCGAACTGAACGTCATAATCACTCACCCCGTAACAGCGTTTATATTCCCGCTGCATATAGGTGCGTTTTTGCCGGATAAAGCGATGCAGCCGGGCCGCGTTCTCGGGAATGTCCCGCCGCCAGTCATAATAAAACACAAACAGCGAGGAATAGTGTTTTCCGGGCGGCAACGGTTTCGTTTCCGGCATATAACCGTATTCCGTCAGAATATCGATCAGATTGTCGTACGCATTGAGGTAGAAATTAACGCCGAGCAGCCGGATTTTAACCCGATCAAGCAACCCCGAGGCATGGGACGTACAGGGTAATTCCCGCAGCCTTTTGCCGATGGCCATCGGATGGCTCAGGGAACGGATCTGGCTGTCGTCCAGACTATTGATACCGGTAAAACGCCCCCATACCAGCTCGCCGGTGGCATTATCCGCCAGCTTGGCCCCCAGAAAACCGTGAATGACAATGACCGGATTGCGCGCCGGCCCCTCGTAGGCCATCGCTTCCCGGGTAATTTTGCCGTTCATGGCGCGATCATACACTTTTGAGGACTGATAGGACCCGGCCGCACTGCACCCGGTCATAACCGTCAGCAACACAGCAAGGGCCGAACCCGCGATCAAAATTCGACATCTGGTCATAAGCAAAAGCCTTTATCTGGTTTGGAAATTCCCCGAAAACGGTAATATACCTCCGGATGTCGACAATAAAACCCGTCCTGTCCGAGAATTTACCTCTTTCCAACCTCGGCCCAACATTGGAATTGCGGTTTTTCCACACCACCGCGCCAACCATGCGTCGGCCCGCCGCTATTTGCCCCACGTCTCCCGCAAAAGCAGCCCCGGTATGCCGCCGCAACGGAAGCCGCCGCGAAAGGACCGTTCGTCCGTTGCCGTCCCCTCCCTCCCGGAAGAACGGGGAACATTTCTCCGGGCAACTTATGCTCTTTCCGGTCGGCGATGAGATCACGACAAAAATCCCCTCCGGGAAAGGAGGGGATGCAAATGTCGACTTATTTATTCGTCTTTGCCTGGGCCAGTTTTTTCAGATCAAAATTCCACAGATGAGAACCGGTGACGAAATAGAGCGTATCATCGATAATCGCCCCGCCGTTGCCGATTTCCACCGGGCTCTTCACGAAACCGATGATCTCGCAATTGGACGGATTTACTTTTGCCACCCCGGTTTTGAGCAGAAGGTAATAATTGCCCGCCGCATCGCGGAACAGGATCCGCGGGCCCTGTCCCATGGCATCGGCCGCCACGCCATATTTCTCAAAATTATTCCGGGCCACGATCTTTTTCGTTTCCGGATCGAACCGGAACAATTCCCGCAGATTCGCCACTCCGAGGACCTTGCCGTCCGGCAGACGAACCATCCCGGAAATCTGCGCTTTACCGGGAAACGGCTTTTCTCGCCAGATAATTTTCCGTTGGGGCAAATCGTAAATATAGAGCGTGCAATCTTTGGCCTTGACCTCGCCGCCGGTACCGGCTTCAACGGTAGTTCCCACCAGCAACAGTTCATTGGAAAGAGCAACCAGAGAAAAACAGGCTTCATCCCGGATCAATTCGGTGGCGGGAATAGTTTGCAGGTTTCCGGTGGTGGTGTCGACCAGCGCCAGACCGCCTCCGGTAAGACCATACCCCGGAGTCCCGCCCATAATCAACGTTTTCCCGTCCGGTGTAACGGCCAAGGTATGGGGCCGATGCACGATCGGAGTCGCCTTGCCGTAACAGATGGGATTGTCGAGCTTCACATTCGGCTTGCCGGACTTGTTTTCATGCAGGGGCTTGCCTGGCTGGAAATCGGCAACATATCCACCGGCATAACCGCCGATATAGAGATTGTCGCCATCGGCCAACATGATATTATCCTGATAGGTCGGCATCAGCGAACGGTCACCGAGATTCTTGGGATCGATTCCGGCCAACAGCCACGGCCACATGGAAGGAACATACAATCTACCGTCCGATCCGGCAATTACCCCGAGGACATGCGCGCCTTCGGTGGGATAATCGAATTTCACAATCCGATCCTTCCCATCAGTCGGATTGTAGAACACCAGTTCCCGTTCCCCCACATCGAATTTTTTCAGTTTCCGTCCGGAGGGAAAGTCATTATGACGCAACCAGGTATTACCGGTAATGCTTTCATTGACCGGAGCAGCTTCCGGTTCCTTGCCGGGCATGGTCTTGCCGTCGTGCAGGACATACCATTCCCCGTAAGTCTCCTTTTTCGGATCGGCATTGCCTCGGCGCGTCAAACGTCCCCGAATCAGGCCGTCACCATAACGACGGACTTCACCCATCGACGGATTACGCCGCTTGTTGTCCGGCACCAGTTTAACGCATTCCCGGGTGGCCGGATTGAAGGCGATCATCTGTCCGCGGGTACTGCCCAACCCGATATAGATCCAGCCATCGCCTTCGCCGATCATACTTTCCGGATACTGCTGCCAGTTTTCCTGATTCAGCGAACCGTAATCCGTGAATTTCTTCCGGGCCGGATCATAGGAGACCAAACCGCAATCCGGCCATGAAGCCGCCCATATCACCCCGCTGGGACTTTCGTACATGGACATGGCCATTTGCGGATGAGTCTTGTAACACGCGGTGAATTTCTTCTTGACCGGATCATATTCCAGAAAATGATCGGCAAACTGAGTGTAATATTTGTTCTTTTTCGACAACAGAGAGGAATACTGCGCATCCCAGCGGGGCATGGGAAACGGATTCGGGGCGAAAGAAGAAGCTCCGGTTTCCGCATCCACCTGAAGCACGCCATAACCGCCGCGACAGTCCATCATCTGCGCCAGAACAACATCACGCCCTTCGCCGTCGACAGTACACACATAGCCCCGAAGCTGTCCGATCGGGACCGCCACGCCACAATCACTAAAACCGTCCGGAGAAACCGTTGGTTCCGCCGCCATGCCGCTCAGCGGCAACGATAACATTGCCAGACAAAGAACAATATACCTCCCGATCCTGTGCATGAC
>JAQUZV010000217.1 GCA_028691155.1 Victivallales bacterium | reverse complement strand
CCTCACGCTCAACGTCGATCCGTCCCTTGGAACCTTTCTCCAGTGCGGCCACATTGATCGGCTTGATGACGGCATGGGTCGATTCCGCCTTGATGTTCTCATCATCGATGGTTTTCTGCTGCGAACTGGCAATGGGAGCATCATAGTCTTTATTGAACAACGATTCGATGTTCTTTTCCTTATGCGACGGCTCCTGGGTCGATTTCTCCACCTCTTCCGTCGTTGAGCAGGAGGAAAGGAAAAAGGCCGCCAGCACCGCCACGGCAACGGACGGTACTTTCAATAAATATGCGTTTGCTGTCTTCATCAGGTTGAATCGACTCCAAGTTGAATATTTCAATTTAAATTTTACCTGCTTCTACTGCTGCTTCTACTGCTGCTTCTACTGCTGCTACGGCTGACGGTACTGCTTTGACCACTGGTACTGCTCCGGCCGACACTGCCCGATTGAGTGCTGCTCCGATTGCGGGCGCCGGTGAAATTACCGCTGAAATTACCGCCGGGAAAACCGCCGAAATTGCCGCCGGGGGCTTCGTTGCCCTGGCCGCGATTACCGGGCGCATTGTTATTATTATTGTTGTCGTTGTCGTTGCGCCGGGGACCGTTGTTATTGTCGCCATTGCCGCGGCTACTGCCGGTACTGTTCTTGGAGGTGATGATGATATTGGTCTTCTGCTGTGTCACCTTGATCTGCTCCCCGGCCTCCAGGCCCAGGACAAAGCGTTCGTTGCCCTTGACGATGGTTGCGGTTGCCTTGTCGAAATCGATATCGGTAACGGTAAAACCGTTTTCCAGCGTATCGCCGACCACGAAAAAGCGCTTGTCATTGAGCTTGTTTACCGTTTTTTCCCGTTCCCGTCCCTGCTGGTCCACATAACGGCTCGAATTATTTTGCGGGGAACGATTCTGCTGACTGCGAAAATTACGCATTCCCGGCGGACCGCCGCGCATCATCATCATCCGGAACATCATCGCTCTCATATCATTTCTCCGGCGATCATCTTCACGCAGCGTAATCTGTTCCTTGACTTTCTCCTGAATGATGGCGCCTTTGATGCCCTCCATCGAGCACAAGCCGACCAGCTTGACATCACGATTGGTTTGCGTTGTCGCATCCTCCCCGCGTTCCCGCCGGAAAATATTGTTTTTAAGGATGGCGTTTTCATCCGTATAGACGTTTCCGATATAGGCATTCTGGTATTTAACCGGTTCCTTGACGGAATGAGCCGATTTTTTCTGCGTTGCCGCCGTGGTTCCCGGCTGGAAACGAACATTCATCATAATCAATTGATATGAACTGAAACTCAATCCGGCAATCGCCAGATACAATAATAATTTCATCATTGTCCGGGCCCTCCGTTGCCGTCACTCGATGCCCGCGGCGGTGGCGGACCACCACTGTTGTCCCCGGACGGAGGGGGCGGGGGTGAATCTCCGTTGTCGTTACCCGGAGGCGGCATGGGCCGATCGTTATTGTCGCCGGATCCGCTCTCCCTAACCAACGCCGAATGAGCACGGGAAACCGTGACCGGCTGATCGCTGCCGCCGGAGGAGGCATGGGCCGGTTTCACGTCGCCTGCCGTTTTTCCCGACGCGACGCTTTTTTCCGACGCGACGCTTTTTTCCGTGGAGTTCTGCAACGATTGGGCTGATTTCTGCGGTTTGGTAACTCTCTCCAGCAGATCGATAATTACCTGATTTTCCAGACTTAAGACCCGCAGATTGCCGGTAAAATCGATTTGGGTCTCATTGTTGCGGTTGAGGGACAGGGTAAGGGACTGCCAGCCGATGTGGGGACAATTCCGATCAATCTTCTTCATAAACGGTAACAGGACGGAAAACGGAGCCGAACCGGAAATGGGCAGGACATAGGCCACCAGACCGGAAGCTCCACTACGGCGGACATTGCCGATGTAGGTGAAGGTGATGTTGGATTCCTTGGCCAGTTTTTCCACCAGCGGTTTGAGGGCCTCCATACTGTCGCCATCGAATTTCGACTGCCAGAAATTCCGCAGCAGGGCGTTGAGATTCCAGATCTTATCTTCCTCGTATTTATATTCGGCCTGGACATCCTTGAGTTTCTGCTCCAACTTAACCACTTCCTCTTCCTGCTCGCTCACATCCCCGGTTCCGACCCAGGTGATACCGAAAGTTTTCAGGTTGAGAATCGCGGCCAGAACCACCACGGCGGTCAGAACCGCAATCCCAAGTTTTTTATGTTTTTTCAGTTCTTCCAGTTTCATGCCGCCGTCCTTCATCACTTGCCGTTGCCATTGCCGTTGCCGTTGCCGTTTCTATTGCCACTGTTATTTTCCGCCCGCTTGAGACGCAGCATCAACATATAACGGACATTGCGCCAATTTCTTCTCTGCGCGCTCTCGACCTTGATATATTTGATATTCTCGATGGAAGACTGCAACGCCTCCACCGTCTGGCCGCCGCTGAAAGATAAATTCAAAGTTCCGTTGCTCAAACTGAACCGATCCAGTTGAACTTCCGCCGGAGAGGCTTTGGCCAGGTCATGCAACAGATCGCACAGCGGCAATTCCCGGGAGGCGTCATCGATGATTTTATTGACGTTCCGGGATTCCTGCTTCAACAATTTCAGTTCCTTGCTCGTAATCTTGATTTTGCGCTGCAGCTCCGCAACTTTGCTGTGATAGCCGGAATACTGGCGGTAGCGGGCATAATTGACCCGTAAAACCATCGTGACCGCCGCCGCCAGATTCACCGCCACCAGCACAATAAGGATCGCCTTGATGGCAAAATAACGTTTTATCCGCAGTTTTTTCGGCGGCATGACCATAATCTTCGCATCGTGCCGGAACGTCCCGTGAAAGGCATAATGCGCCAGCAACAGTGCCGGAGCAAATTCCGCTCCCATTTCCTCCCGGTCCCCCGCCGTGGTCACCTCCCGGCACAAAGCGCAAAAACAATCGTCGGCCATCCCCGGCTCGACGGGAAGGAATTGCCGCATCCCTTTTTCATCCGGCGCCGCAAGCGCAAAATCACGATCGAAAGTGGGAAGACAGACCACGTCTTTCGCGACGGCCGGATCCGGGGCCTGAAACGGATCCATCCAAACATCGATATTGATATTATTGGCCGCCAGCAGTTCCTCATATTTGCGGCGACCGCCGGCGGGCCAGGCGTTGACCCGCAGAATCTGCCGTTCCGAACCGACGGCAACGAACCGCGAACTGAATTCCACTTCGGCATCGGCCAGCGGAATATAACGCGGCAGTTCCATGCGGATCGCATTATTGACATCCTTTACCGGAAGCAACGGCATCTGCAGATCGAAAGTAACGCTGTTCCGAATGGCGGCGGCAAAGATCACCAGCGCCGACCCGGACCCCTTGATCGTTTTTTTCAGTCGGCCGAACACCAGCGACAAATTATCGCCGGAACCGTCTTCCGTCAAAAATTCGGTAACGGCAAGACCTTTCTTATCGCTTAAAGACGCCTTCAGAATGCAAACCGTTTGACTGTCGTCAACCGTAATTATTGTAACTTTACCGAAACTCAAACCTACTCCGCCTATCCGGTAATCCCGGTTTTTTCCATCTTCTGCATCTGCTTAAGGGCGGTTTGCCGTTACTTTGCGGCAAACCGCCCCGGATGAACCGACCGCCTTATTCGGCGTCTTCCCGACTATCGGCTTCCTGAGCACGCCGATTGCGGCCGCTCTGGGGACCACGACGGTCGAAACGAGGCCCGCGTTCTCTCATCTTCTTCTGCATTTCAAGGTACTTGTTGTATTTATCTTCCGGCAGAACTTCTTTCAGTTGCTTATTCAGTTCTTCCTGATTCTGTTTACGCAAATCCTGCATCTGCTTTTCGAGCTTTTCCAACTGCGCCTTGTTCTTTTCCTGGCTCTTCTGGCAGGCTTCCTTGAATTTCTTCGTTTCTTCGGCCGTCAGTTCCAAACGCCGCGCAATCATCTCCAGCATACGTTCCTGCATTTGCGCCCGATCCATACGTTCACTCGGGCGCGGCGGCCGCCGGCCGTCGTCACCTTCCCGTCCGCCGCCGGCACGTCCATCCTGGCAATATCCATAAACCCCGGTCAACAACGCGGTTCCCACTAATAACGCTTTTACTGTTTTCATCCGATGCTCCTTGTTTAATGATGGGAATTGCAATTATAGGATAAAATCCGGATTACATTGGCTATAGTTGCAATTTTCACGCCGGAAGTTACACAAAATGGAAAAAAACGGATAATTTTGACCCCATCCCCCCTCGGTCGCCACAACCACACAACCACCATCAACCGATCAGCCGTTCCCGCAACCATTGCGGCAGTCCCGGCACCCGGGCCACAATCATCGTCCGCTCTTCCCGCCGCACC
>JAQUZV010000216.1 GCA_028691155.1 Victivallales bacterium | reverse complement strand
AGAGGAAGGACCTGACGCCATCACGGACAAAACGCGCCCGTCCACCATACCGGCAACGTACCATCGTCCCCCCGCGACCGGCACCAACGTTGCCGACGGCATTAGCGGCATCGCGGAAAATCATGCACGCCACGGACACCGGAGCCGGGAAACGCTCCCGTTCCGTAATGAAGAACAACAACTGCACCGCATCGAAACCGGGATCGAAGACCTGCGCACGGAAATCGGGAAAGTAGCCGCGGCGGTCAATTGGTCCGCCGCCGGGGTTACGCTCGGATCATAACCGGTGCCGCAATTTCATAACGTTCGGTTCAGAGATCGGTTTTTGTGGGAACGGCTTTGACAACGTTGATGATCACAACGGATTTGTCCCGAACCAGTGCTTTCCGCGATCCGTCTTCCAGCAGGAAACAGACCCGATCCCGATCCCCGCGCTGCAAAATCCATTTTCGTCCATGGGAATTCACCGAAAGCATATAGCGCACCTGGCTTTCGGTAAATGGGTGTTCGGAGGTATAAGAGATCATCACCGGCAGTTTTTCCGGTCCCGGAAAACTGATGCAAACCACAACTTGTTTCTCTCCGGAAACATTGATATTGAACCGATACCGTACCATTCCGGAAACATCTGCGGCCGCGATTTTTTCAATTACCTCGCCATAACGTTGCCGACACTGGGGCAGGGTCTCATCCATCCGCGCCCATCCCGCAACATTCATCCCGACCAGCATACCGACCGTCAACACTCCAGCCTTGATTCGTAACATATGACTTCCCTCCGTCAGATTTCACGTTACGAAAACCGTCATCACCACCGGCGCCGCGCAATGCCGCCCGGTTCGGAACGATCCGTCCCCGGCCTGCCGGCGCCGCAGAAATAAAAAAATTCTACGGCAATTTTCTCAAAATACGAACCAGATCCATGAGACTCAGTCCGCAATAATAACCGGGATCGACATCGGGAATTATCCCGACGGCGGCGGTAACTTCACCGGCAGCATCGCGTTCCCGGTAAGGCATCATCCCGGCCTCGTAATTGATGAATTTTTCGGCAAAGGCATTGGAAGCCGTCGCAATAACAGCCGCCAGCCGCCGCCGGGTATTAGGTTCGGAACAAAAAGTCAGCAATCCGGCCGCCGCCCGCATGGTTTCAGGCAAAATCCAGCCGGGCATCCGGCTGTCGAGCATCCGTCCACTCCGCCAGTCACAGGCCGTACAGACCCCGCCGGCAACGGGATTGAACCCCCGTTCGAAACAATGAAACAGCAACGACGGCAACACCTTGATACACTCTTCAATCAATCCGGCGCCGTAATTGTCATCGCGCATGGCCCGCAGACATTTAACCGCCTCCCCGATAAACCGGAGGGATAAGCCGGGGTTGCCGATCACCGCCGCCCCGAAACGCCGCGGCCGACCATCTCCGTCAACCGCCGCAACAAAATCATAAGGATGCAATTCCGCAAATTTTCCCTGGTTGACAAAAACAGCCATAACCCGACGAATAAATTTCTCGCCATAAGAAAACCAGTCCGGGTCCGGATCGGAACGACCAATCTCCGCAATGCCGGCCAGCGCCGCCACCAACGGCTCCAGAGCCATGCCCGACCCAACCACTTTCGGCCCCCGGGAACCGAATACCGGCCGGTCGGAATGAAATCTGCCGGCATCGATATCCTGCAACACCCGGCGAAAATACTCCAGCGCCTCGCCGCCTTTCCGGCCCCAGCTCAGCTTCCACGCCGCCCGAAACAATCCATGCGCATAAAATAAATCGCTGAAGTTGCTTTCCGGCCGCAGTACTTCTTTCGGTCGGATATGACCTCCGGCAACAATTTCCAGCGGCGTCCCGGCCGCCGTCATGCAGAAATATACCCGACCGTCGTTATTGGCCCGGCATTCCTCCATAGCGGCAATGGTGCGGATCAGTTGATTGTTGACCCGACCGCTCATAATGCCGCGTTTGGCGGGAGAAAGGTAATCGGTCTCTCCCAGCCAGTCGAGATATCCGGCCAAAGCGTCAAGCCCCATACCCTGAATCCAGGAATAGATAATCTCCCGGCTCCGGAACACCATATCATCGGCGGCCACCGGATAAAAATCCTTGCCGGTGCGGACGTCGAATTTAGTGTCGATAAAGCGATAGCGGCCATCCCGCTCGCCGCGCTCCAGAACAAAGGACAGCATCGAGGACAGCATTGCTTCATAGCCGGGAACAATCTTCTCCAGTTGCTCCGGCGTCGGCAACGCCGTCAATGTGGCAATAGTTTCAGGCATCTCGACAACATCCTCATGCGCATGAATATTATGACTCCATATGGTCACTGTAACACGAAAATAAGAAAAAAACCAATATGAAACCCTTTTTTATTCGCACAACGCCGTCATTGCCGCGACCGTTTCCGGCATATCCGCCAGATCGGGCAGGCAGCGGGGCATTATGGTCATATCCCGTCCGGCCACCGTCCGCCGCAAGGCATGCAGCAGTCGCGGAGCTTTCCGGAATTTCCGCCCCCAGGCAATAATCGTCGTCGTGGCCGGAAAATAGTGAAAAAAAACACTGTAATCGATAACCGCGGCAAAGAGTTCCGGAAAAGGATCGAGTACCGCAAAGGGCAAACCGGGACGGGAACGGGCAAACCGGACCACCTCCTGCCAGTCGCCGGGAGCCACAAAAACCATGAAATGACGCGCCGGATCGAATCCCTCCCGGTGTAAAAACGCCGTCAGACGCTCCTGCGCCGCATGTTCCCGATTATCGCCCGGCGACAACACCCGTCCGGTGGCGGCCAGCCGCACCTCCGGCAGCGCTTCCAGCCAGGAACGAACGTGAAAACGAGGATCCCCGCCCCAGGCCTCCGGACCATCCAGCCAGGCCGCATATTCGGGATTGCCGCCACGTACGGCGGCAATCGCCGTGGCGCGAAAAGCGGCACTGCGATAAGGTCCGCTAAACCGGCCCCCGCCAGGATCGCCGTAAATATCCCGATCCAGATCGGCAAGGAGTCGCGACGGAAAATCCGCCAATAAGGCGGGATTAACCGCATCGGCCCGCAGTTGAGCGGAAAAACGCCGCAGCCGCTCCTGCAACAACGCCGTCACCGCCGTCATCTCTCCGGTATTCCGCCACCGCGTCCAGGCCGCAACCAGTTCCGTAGCCGCCGGATGCGGCGGCACTGGCGCAAATTCGACCACGGGAGTCACCACCGCCCCCGCCAGAAACGTCGCCAAAGATTCCCAGTGAAACCCGGCGATACGGGCCCCTCCGGCGGTACAATTGAACAGCGGCTGCGGGCAGGATGCGGCATAACGCTCCAACGCCTCCCGGATGCCAAGCAGGGCCGGAAGCGAAATCACCGTGCCGCCGTCATTACCGGGTACGGCCTCCCCGCCGGGGAAAAAGCCCTGGCCGCCGCCGTAAATACTGCCATCGTCCGCCAGACACAGATCACTGCCGACCATACCGATACGGGCAAATCCCGCTTGTACGGCAAGATCCAAAGCGGTAACCATCACACTGCGCGCCGCCGCCACCGGCGGCAGCTGCAACCCCAGCAATTCCGGCAGCAAACGATTCTCCCGCTCGGGTTCACCATACCAGACCAGACGCCGAAAACCGGCCGGAACCGGGGACGCCACGGTGGGAAAGGCCGCCAACGGCACATCTTCAGTCATAAATTCCGACCAGTTGCGATCGCATTCGGCATCGATCTCCACCACCAGATCGGGCAACAGACCGCAGGCCCGCAACCGGGACACGGCATGACCGACCGCAATCAGAAAATAATCCCGGCGATGACACCACAACAATGCGGCCGTGGCCTCGAGAGAAGGACCGGCGCCGCAAATCACCGCCGTCGCCCCCGCCGTCGCCAGGCGTAAAGACCTGGCGCCTTCACCACAAATGGCCGGGAGATTGCGCAACAGACAACGAAGATGGAGCAGACCGCAATGACGGGAAAATTTCACCTGCGACAGGACCTGGGCCAGCAACGGCAATAATTCGTCCCGCAGGGCCTCATATCCCTGCTGAACCGTCAGATTGATCTGGAACCCCTCTTCCAGTCCGAAAAATTCCGCCAACCGCGTCAGCACCGGACAAACCGCGACGGGTGCGGCGGAAGAAAAAAAGAGGCGCCAGTTGCTGGCGACCGTCAATTCCGCCGAAATATCCCCGGGACCAAGACAAAGAATCGGCACCCCCTGTTCGGCGGCACGGTTCAACGCGGCAACCGCAACCGGCGTCGCCGCCCCGATGAAAACAGTCAGGACATGGTTGCCGGCCGGACGGGAATGCCCGGCAAGACGTGCGTCCAGTGCCATCATATTCATGTTTTCAATCCTTCCGGCGGGCAGCTG
>JAQUZV010000215.1 GCA_028691155.1 Victivallales bacterium | reverse complement strand
CTGTTTGCCCATCCGATCCGGGGGCCGTTGCTGCTGGCGGCACTGGGAGCGTTGGGATACTGGCTCCGCCGCCGGTTCCGGCGGCGGCGGCAAATTCGCCGGACGTGGGAACTGCCCCTGCTTCGGGAAAAATTGCGTCACAGTTACCTCCGGCTGGAACAGGCACTGTCCCGGCAATACGGGATACCTCGCGAGGCGGGGCGAACGACCGGCGAATGGCTGGAACAACTGGGGGAAAAACAGCAGTTGTCCGACGACGTACGCACCCTGATCGGCCAATACCGCGATTTACGTTTCTCCGAGACCGAACCGACCACGAAACAGGTCATGGAGTTCCGGAACCGAGTTCTGGCGTTGCTTCGCGTCATACGCCGCAACCGTTCGCAACCGCGATAACGCACCTCTCTGCGGCCCCCAAATACCACTCCTTGTTGCGACAACCCAATAAATCGCCGGATCGATTATCGCGACGCAATGCCGGCTTTGGCACCATGCTTCAACAGGACGTTGCGCACATCCTCTTTCTTGGCATGGTCAAGCGCGGTAAATCCGGATTTATCCTTTCGATTCAGGTCGGCGCCATGCGCCAACAAAAATTCCGCATGATCCGGCATATTGAGCATGGCACACCACATTAACGACGTTTCACCGTCGCAGTCCCCGCTGTTGACGTCCACCCCCGATTTCAGGATAAATTCGGCGACTGCCGACGGCAAGCGGTTGCTGATGGCCAAATGCAAAGCGGTCCATTTCGGACCAGCCAGAGCATGAATGTCGGCGCCGCGCGACAACAGAAATTTCAGCATGGCGATTTTTGCCGCCGCATAATCCTGGTCATCATCATGCTCGTTGTTGGCATAAAGCGAACGCAACAACAACGTACAATCGTCACGCCCGCGGACGTCGACATCATAGCCGGCATCGAGAAAGGCCTTGACGCCGGGGATGCAACTGTAACGGGCCAACAGGAAAATGCCGCGATCATATTTGGTTTGCGGCCGGGCGCGATCGGCCAGAAAAAGTTCCACCGCCCGGTCCTCCAGAAAAGCAATGGCCGTGGCATCTTTGGTTTGAGGTATCCATCGGACATATTCTTCCGCCGCAGCAGTCGTCTTCTCCTGCCGCAGCAACGCTTCGGCCCGGCGGGTTGCTTCGGCATACGGCCCGTTGCTCAGGTTGAGTTGCCGCAACACCTGGTTCTTGCCGGCGGCAAAAAAAGGATTGAAACGACACATATAGTCGTAACCGTTGTCATTGCCCCAAACCTGAGACAACGTTTTCGCCGCCGCTTCATAATCGCCGCACAGATATTGGTATTTGCCCAGAATCGCCAACCCATGGTTGGCCGCATTGTCCTCGTGGCGACGCTGGTTGGCCGCCACCTTGCGCTCCAGCATGGCAACCACTTCCGGCTGCATCTGCTGCAGCATTTCGCGCCGCGGCAGATAGGGCAATTCTCCCGCCACATCCTGTACCGCCCAGATCAACGCCAACGGAACGGCTGTATGATACAGCCGCGCGTCGAGTTGGGCACAACGCCGTCCAACCGCCATCATCTCTTCATGAGAACCGAGCCAACGCGGCCGCAAGCCCCAGAAAAGGTTGGCAAACAACGGCCGAAAATCAATCTGCGCCGCCAGGCCGCGATTGAAATACTCCACCATCTCTCCTTTCTTGCAATTGCAGTAGGACAACTCAACCATGCCGGAAAAAGCTTCCGGCCAATCCGGGTGCAATTCAATCGCGGCAAGATAATTCTTTTCGGCAATGGCTTTATGTTCCCGAAATCCCCGCCAGCCCTTTTCCGTCACCGTATTGGCATAACCGCCGCCGCGTTCCTGCCAAGCCAGACGCATTTCCAGATTCGCCAGAACCATCTTCGCCACCCAGGGATCGATTTTCGACTGCCGCAACAACGGCAACGCCTCGGTATAGTCCTTGATATTATCCTTACTGTGATCGTCGAAATAACGGTAAACCATCTGCGGCGGCGCGTCGTCGAATTCCCCGCGGACAATAGCCCGCCGCAACAGCGAAAAGACCGACTTGCCGGTTCTCTGTGCATAAATAATCGAAAGCATCAGCGGCGCTTGGCGATGGTTGACCAGCACCCGCCCCGTCTCCTGCCTGGCCGCCTCGTAGGAATCATTATCGGGAAAGCTCCTCGCCCATAAATAAAGCGGCATGAAATACGGCGATGCGGCACCGTCTTTTTCGTAAATCTTTTTTCCGGTCGCCAGCCAATGATCATAATCTTCGTCCAGAACGAAATTACAGAAACGCTGCAATCCCTGGTCGATCCAGCTCGCCATCTCCGGCGTAATTTCTCCGGCCGCCAGCGGTGCATCCACCAATTTCTTCTTCATCCATTGATATTTGAGGCGGAAATAATCCTCCTGAGTTTTCGCCTTTTCCGGGGCGGGAAAACGAATTGCCGCCGCCAGCGCCTCGCCCTTGCTGCACGGCAAATGCGGGGCGATTGCAGGCGTTTCCGCCAGTTGGGCCACAAATTCCGCCGGAGACTGGCCGGTATAATCCAGCGTATTGACAATAAACCCCTGATCGTTGAGCAGAATCATGGTGGGAAAACCTTCCACCCCGAATTTTTGCGCCAATTCTTCATTGAGCTGACGCTGAATCGGCAACTGTTTCTTCTGCCGGGGAAAATCGATTTTAACCGGAATCAGATTGCCGGCCGCGTAATCCTGAAATTCTTTGCTGGACAGAAGATTATCTTCCAGCCTCCGGCAAGCCGGACACCAGTCGGAACCGGTAAACAACAGCAACACCTTTTTCTTCTTCGCCGCCGCCTGTTTCAGTCCGTCATCGTAGTTCTCCGTCCAGGCCACGTCCGCCATCACACTGCAGCATACGGACAGCAGCGCCCCCAACCATATCACCCACTTCCCCATTTTTTCCCCTTTCGTTGTTGATCAAAGGGGAAAATATCGTTTTCCCCCGACGTTAAACCACTATCCCGGCACCATATTTCTCCGCATGCCGCGGCACGCGCTTTTCGGAGCAAAGTCAAACCCGATCGGCGCCGACCGGACCGGCCATGACTTTCCGCCCCTCGGGCAGGCGAACCTCGTTCCATACCACCGCCACACGCTTCCGGAGAAATTTCGCCACCATCCCCACGCAGGTAGGAATGCCGATCCCGGCCGCCAGATAAACCGGCCAGGTATAATACAGCATATCGCCGTAGGGATTGTTGGGATCGATCCCCGTTATCCCGGTAATGGCCGTGTCGATCACCAGAAATACCATCATGTGGTTGGCCATGATGTGATAGGTATTGCTGCCGATCCGGCTCATCATCCGTTCCAGCAACGGGATCCGGGCCATGAGGCGCGACAGGTAAAGCAGAATGTAAATGTCAATGATCGAATAGAACATGCCGCTCAGTTCCTGAAATCCCGCCCCGGCAAAGTTGTAGCACGGCGAACTGAACTCGATGAACATCATACCGCGCAACGCCAGCGCCAGAATCAGGAATTTGACCCGATAAACGTTACACGGCACCAGCCGCTGCGCGAACATCCGTCCCAGAGAAATGAAAAATGCCCCGACCATGAGCTTCAAAACGAAATTCTGCAATAACGCGTGCCCCGGCACCGTCACCTGCCGCAACCCGTATCCGGCCAGGCCGACGGCGGCAAAGATCAGAAAATGTACCAGTTCGTCACGGGTAAACCGACGGATCAACCGCGAACTGAACATGTAAGCCATCTGGACCATAAAGAAAAACGGAATAAACCACATCGGATTGATCAACGTGTACTGCTGCCCGTCCACAAACGGCTGAATGAAAAAATTATACCAGTTTGGCAGCTGCCCCATCACCACCCCGCTCCGGCGGAAAATGAGATAAGTAATCAACGCGTAAAAAGCATTGTAGACAAAATAAAGAATCAACAGCCGCCGAATCTTTTTGACGATAAACCGGAGCGGATTCCCCTCTCCTTCCGGTTTGTAGAAATATCCGGAGAGGAACAAAAACAGCGGAATTGAACTGGCAATGAACAGAAATGACGAAAACGGCCAGAATTTATGCCGCAAAACCACGTCAATAATGGCCAATGCCTTGAAAATCAACAACTGAGTATTCATCGACACCATCCGAGGCCGTGCCCGTTTACGTCGGAATTCCGCCCGGCCCACCTCCCGGTTCGACCGTTTTCAGCCGAATCCCCCTTGACGCATATAAGTATATATTATACATGGCAACACCATTTTTGGCAATAAGCCATCCCGTCGCCATCATGGCAATATGAGAAAAAACACCGATTTTCCCATCTCCCGGCGCTCCGCCGACTTGAAAACCGCCCGGCGGACATTTAC
>JAQUZV010000214.1 GCA_028691155.1 Victivallales bacterium | reverse complement strand
GACTGCCGGTACCGACCGCAAATCCCATCACGTTGTCGCGGTCGAGCATGGCGGTGGCGGACGGGGTCAGATCGTTGGCAATGACGATCCGGCGGCCAGGCAGTTGCTCCAGCGCCGGATTGCGGGTCCCCTGAAGATGAGAGAGTATCCGGCTGGCCACGTCACGGATGTCGTCGGCACGTTCCTTGAGATATTCATCCTCCATGGCGGCAATGGCGTTGATATAGCGATTGACGGTGATATAAAAAGCATAGTCGGCGGAATAGTTGCGGGTTCGGATCAGTTGTTCGGCTTCCTGACGGATCATCTGGTCATCGACAATGAGTAGATGGGCATCGAAGATTCCGGCATTTTTGACATCGAGTTCATTTTGCATCCGGCGCTGCATGCTGCGCAGTTCGCGGCGGGAAACATCGAGGGCGGCATCGAAGCGGCTGATTTCCGTCTCTTCCCGACCCCGGGGCACCGTTTTCTGTTCCGGTTCGCAGAATGCGGTATAGAAAGTATTTATCACCATCGCTTCGCCGATGGCGATACCGGGCGAGGCCGCAATGCCATGGAGAATCGTTTCCTGCTGTTCCGCCACTTAAGACTATTCCTCTTCCTGGAATTTGTCGTTGATCAAATCGGCGATGGATGCGATGGCCCGGTCACAGTCGTTGCCCTCGGCAATCAGTTTGAGCATGGTGCCGCAACCGGCGGAGAGCATGAGCAACCCCATGAGGCTTTTTCCGTTGACGGATTCGCCGTCTTTTTCCACGGTGATTTCGGAGGTGAATTCCGACGCCAGTTGGACAAAAAGCGCGGCCGGGCGGGCATGGAGGCCCAAGGAATTTTTTATTTCTACCGTTGCCTCTGCTTTTGCCACCGTTTCCGTCCTTTATGTTATCGATCGTATCACATCGAAAAACCATTTTAATATAGATCATTTCCGGTTTATTTCAAGGTTGACGAAGAAAAAAACCGGCGGAATGCTAGATTATATTACCGTTTTTTACCGCCGGTTTGCAGCGTTAATCCGCTGGTTTTCGCTGCGGAATTATGCGGCGTTGCGGTCGGATGGCGGGTGGAAATTTGCCGGATTTATGGCCCGGGGCCGCTTTCAATTCTCCCGACCGGTGGTTATAATATCATTGGGAACGGTCCCCCGTGAATTATGGCAACCGCGGCATAAGGAGAAGGAGATGAGGCGTTTTCTGATCGTTTTGGTCCTGCTGGCGGGGACGGGGAACATGGTTTTTGCGGCCGCGGTATGCGATTATTGCCGCCGGCCGTTGCGGGGCAATTATCTGGAGACTTCGGACGGGCATCGCTATTGCAGCCGGAAATGTTATGAGCAAACCCTGCCGCATTGCAAAGTCTGCGGTAAACTAATCACCGGAACGGCAATTCGCAGCGGCAATGATTTTTACTGTTCGCGAAAATGCTTCGAGTCGCAACTGCCGGTCTGTCATGGTTGCGGCCGTCATGCCGCCAAAGGCAAAATCTTCAAATCGTGCGGGCGGCAATTTTTCTACTGCGAATCCTGTGCGGCGCTGCCGTTATGCTTTGCCTGCATGCTGCCGGCGGTCGGCGGTTCGCGGCTGGAGGACGGACGATTCATCTGCTCCGAATGCCGGGCCACCGCGGTATGGACGCCGCAGGAGGCTGAAAAGGTGTTGACGGCAGTGCGGCAGGTACTGCGGCAGCAGTTCGGAATCGGTACCGACCACCGGATTGAACTGCAACTGGTCGATCTGCCCACCCTGAACCGGTTGTCCCATAACAACTCTCCCGGCATGGAACTCGGCTTGTTCGTTTACAACGCCACCATCAATACCATTGAAAAACGCCGGTTGACGCTGACCGGAATCAAGACCGAAACCAGCACTTATCGTTCCGACGTCACCTACACCATCTATTGTCTGAGCGGGACGCCGCGGCACAAACTGGTGGAAGTTCTGGCTCACGAACTCGGCCATGACTGGATGCAGGAATATTATCCCGGCGTCGGCGAGACGAAAATCCGCGAAGGCCTGGCCGAATATTGCGCTTACCTAGTCAATCTGCACTATGGCCGTCGCGAGATGAACCTGCGTCTCAGCAACAATTCCGACGCCATTTACGGCGACGGCTTCCGGCTGATTTACCGGATCGGCGGCGACCGCGGCGATTGGGCGGCGGTACGCCGTTTCCTGAGTCGGAATGAACGTTAAAATACGATCGGCCGTCGCCCGGCGGGTTGTATTTGTCCGGTAACGGCAATATAGTCGAACGTCGGGTGCGCAATGGGGCGGAATACCCGGCGGAAAAGGAGAAGCGATGAGCAAATTCTGGTTGATTCCGTGTCTGGCGGTGGGGCTGACGATCGGCGGGGGATGCGGCAGCGACAAACCGGATCGGGTGATCCTGTGTACCTATGCCGATGCGGTGGCGGCACTGAATGACGTCAAATTCGATCTGGTCCGGAAATTCTGCGAATACGACACCGAATTGAATTATGCCTCGTATCGCCTGACGGGGAAAAACCTTGCCGGTCCGGAGGCGAAACGGCTGGCGGCCTCGTTGCAACAACTGGACGGATTTGTCCGGGCGGCCGGGATTCTGGATCGGAACGGCAAACGATGTTGTCACTATCCCGCCGATTACTTCGCCGTCACGGCGGAGGCGAAGGAAATTCCGGATGCGGCGGCGGTCATGTCACGACTCTGTCGTGACGCCAAGGTTTTGAGTGCCGTTCATCTCAACCGGAATCGGGAACTGGTGGCGGATTATTTGTGTCCGATCAAAAATGGGGATGGAGCGGTGACCGGCGCCGTCTATCTGCGGTTGGCGGTGACCGAACTGTGCCGGTATTACGTCGGGCGGGCGGTTGTCGACATGCCGGTGAATATCTGGGTCATGCAGACCGACGGCTTGATTGTTTACGATGCCGATCCGGACGAAATCAATCGGAATATCATTGCCGGCGACTACTTTCGTGCTTATCCCGGTCTGATTCGTCTGGCCGGACGGGTTGCCGCCGCGGAGACCGGAACCGGACAATATTCCTATCTTTCCAAAGGGAATAAGGTAGAATTGGTCAAAAGCGCCCAGTGGGATTCCTTTACGGCCGGTGGGCGGCAGTGGCGGATTGTCATGAATATCGAGGATCGTTTGTTTATCCGGTAGGATAAGGTTTGCGGGTGGTTGGTAAAATCGGCATCGGAGGAGTGTGATATGCAACCTATGAAAATCGGCATTGTCGGCTGCGGCATGATCAGCGACGCCTACTTCCGGGCGGCGAAAAAGTTTCTGCTGCTGACGGTGGCGGCCTGTAGCGACGCCCTCCCGGAGCGCGCCGCGCATCAGGGCGAAGTTTACGGCGTCGACCATCTTTCCTACCCGGAACTGCTGGCGCGGGACGATCTGGAGCTGATTGTCAATCTGACGCCGCCGCAGCAGCATGCCCGGGTCACGCTCGATACGCTCAACGCCGGCAAACACGCCTATGCGGAAAAACCCCTGGCGGTGAATGCGGCCGATGCGGACCGCATCATGGCCCTGGCGGTGCGGCGGGAGCGGCGGGTGGGTTGCGCGCCCGACACCTTTCTCGGCGCCGGCCAGCAGACCGCCCGCAAACTTATCGATGACGGCTGGATCGGCAAACCGCTGGCCGGGACCGCCATGGTCATGGGACGGGGACCGGAGCGATGGCCGCAGGCGCCGTTTTTCTTCGATCGCGGGGCGGGGCCGATGCTCGATCTCGGCCCGTATTATCTTACCGCGCTGGTCAATCTGCTCGGTCCGGCGCAAAGTGTCACCGCGGTGACCGCGCAGTTTGATGCCTACCGCACTTTCGGCCCGGAAGTTTCCCCCGTTTATCAGGATAAATACCGACCTTTCGATCCCTATCCGGTTCGGGTTGCCACCCATCAGACCGGCATTATCCGTTTTCATTGCGGGGCGATTATTACCATGATTGCCAGCTTCGACGTTCATCGCCACAGTCATGTGCCGATTGAAATTTACGGCAGTCAGGGGACGATTCAGGTTCCCGATCCCAATACCTTCGGCGGACCGGTGCGGCTGTTCCGGCCGGAAACCGGAGTATGGGAAGAGATGGCGATGCCGTTTCATTACCAGGAAGAGAGCCGCAGTCTCGGCGTGGCCGAAATGGCCGGAGCCATACGTCGCGGGCGTCCCCACCGCGCCAACGGCGAACTGGCCCGCCATGTTCTGGAGCTCATGCTGGCCTTCGAGGTCTCGAACCATCGGGGCGGGACGGTGGAACTGCATACTTCCTGTGTTCGGCCGGAAGCGCTTACCCCCGGCGGCGAAGTGGGGTTGCGATCCGAATAGGGACCGGTTTCCGGCACCGGCAACGCCCCGTGGTCCTGGGGAATCACTTTTTCGTC
>JAQUZV010000213.1 GCA_028691155.1 Victivallales bacterium | reverse complement strand
CGATCTGTTGCGAGAGACGAGGGGGAAAAGTATGCGGTCAAACTATTTTCCGCAACTTGTTCAAAACTTTGGTCTAAAATACAGACAAAGCTTTCATCGCCGGAACAAAAGCAGAAATTAGCCGAGCTGAAAAATAATCCAGACGCAGTCCCATCAGCGATGTTGCAGGAAAGTTTACTCAAAGTATTGTCGGATGATCCAGTCTTTGCCGCCGTCATACGCAATTCATTGGAACAACTCAGCTTGTGTGAAAAAGATTTGCTGCAAATCTCCGGCAACTTCAGCAATAATCAGGTTAATTCCAACTCATATGAAGGAAACAGCACTGTCATAATCGGAAATAACAATAAGATTAACGGCTAGTGCCAGAAGTTTGGATTGCGGGACATTTTCATAATCCAACCGCTTCGTTCAAAATGGAAAGCCAAAAAGCAAACATCCCGACCGGGAGTAATCATGATCGGGATGCTTTTATCGCTCAAACGGAATCGGATTGTCCAGGACGATCGTTGAAAATTCCGCTCTCATATCAAATGGCGGAGAGGGCGGGATTCGAACCCGCGGTACGGTTGCCCGTACACAGCATTTCCAGTGCTGCTCCTTCAACCACTCGGACACCTCTCCTCCGCAATAACATCGGAGCTTTATAATACTGCAATTTTTACTTTTAGCAAGTTGCCGAACATAAATAATCTCCTTATTTTCACGATAAATTTCCCGTAGCGGGGCTCGGAATGAGAAAATTCCCGGTTCCAATGACAGCAAAATCCGCGCCGGCCATGGTCGGGTTATGGCATGGTGCGGTATAAGCTTTATCATGTTCGGAAATCATAGTTTGAAACTGTGAAAATAAATATATGTTATACTGTCAATAAATTGACTTTTTAGATATATTGTACTATAATATCCACGGAATGTGGGAGTGATGTAGTATCATCATTCCATAGGAATGAGGACATGAACGCAAAAGGATCCGGAAAAATAAAATATTACCAGGCGGAGGCGGAATTATGAGAAAACTCATAGCATCATTGATGCTTATGAGCATCGGTGGCTTAAGCTGTTTGGCAGCTTTCGATTATGAGATCGTCAAAAGTTCTACTGCGGGACAATGGAGCGATGGCGGTCCCGGTAACGGTGTCTACGGTTATTCTTACTATGTCAAAGTAACCGAAGGCAGCGGTTCGCTCTATTTGACCGATAAAATCAATAACCTTTATTCCATGAGCGGAAATAATGAATTATTGTCCCTGAATGCCAATATGAGCGGTGGCAATTATGGGTGGGTTGATAAAAGTACCGGCATTTCCTACGGCGGCGATGGCAGCACCATCGTTACCTATTCGCATCAGTATCCGAATAATGAACTGGTAACCCAGACCGGTTACAAGGTCGGGGATTTTACTGCCGGCGATGAAGTCGGGTTCTGGCTGACGGTGGATGATACCACCGGCGCTTCGATTCTTGACAAGTCTAATCCGATCAATTCCAGCAATATGAACTATCGGAATGCTTTTGTCAATACTGATGCCTTGGGCAATGAGCTGTTTCAGTTGGACTATACCAACGGCGGATCGGTTTTCTTCGGTATTACCGGAGTGGAAAGCACGACGCCGGTCGGGCAGCCGCTGCCGGGTGTCTTGGCGACGATGCTGATCGGCGGAGGAATATCTCTGTGGGGGATGAGACGTCGGAACAAGGCGTAATATTCACCCGTAAAAATAATGATGATGATGGCGGCTTGATCGGCCGTCATTTTTTTTGTCCGGCCAGCATGTTCCGTGACCGGGGAGGGGGATGGCCAGGGTGAAAACGCATCTTTCCGGTGAATGCCGAACCTTGATCGCATGGGGATTCTTCCCTTGAACCGGCTTGGTTCCGCCGCCCTTGGTCCGGATGTTGGCGGTTCCGTCTCAATCCTGTTTCCCGCGATATTGTCAAGCGTGAGAAATTGCCGCTTTCAGATTATTACACCGGCTGGTGAGGCATGCTTGCAACAATCGGAAGTATTGGTTTGGCAACCGCTATGGCCATGGTGTTGGATTGGGGACGGAGGGGATAAAGGGAGGCCGGCAGGCGATGGCATTGCGATGGTACTTCCTTTCCTCTTGCCGGCAACTTGGATATTATCGGTTGCTGTCTCCCGGAGATTGTGGCGTCGGGGATTGTTCTGTGCGTTATGTCGGGGATTGGGCGGGGAAAAAAATGAAACCCCCATGCCATTGGGCATGAGGGTTTATGACCGGCTTACACCGGTTTGCCGTTTATCGCCGTTTGCGTTATTTGGCCAATCCCAGCCAATGCTGAATAATCGGCGAGAACTTTACTACGACCGGGGCAAACACGATGCTGACCATACTCATCAGTTTGATCAGAATGTTCAGTGACGGTCCGGAGGTATCCTTGCACGGATCGCCGACCGTGTCTCCGGTGACCGCTGCGGCATGAACCGGATTTTTGGAACCGTCGGGCAATTTTTTGCCGCCGTAGTTGCCTTTTTCAATGAACTTCTTGGCGTTGTCCCAGGCTCCACCGGCATTGTTGAGCATCGTGGCCAGCACAAATCCGGTGACCATGCCCCCGGTCAGTACCCCAATGACCCCGGCGACGCCGAGAATCAAGCCGGCCACGACCGGAACAATAATTGCCAGCAAGGCCGGAACAATCATTTCCCGCTGAGCTCCGGCGGTCGATATTTCCACGCAACGGGCATAATCCGGCGCCCCTTTGCCTTCCATAATGCCCGGAATTTCCCGGAACTGACGCCGTACTTCTTCCACCATCGCACCGGCGGCGCGTCCCACCGCTTTCATGGTCATGGCGCAGAAAACAAACGCCATCATCGCGCCGATGAACAAACCGCACAGCAACAACGGATTGAGCAGATGTCCATTCAAGACATCCATGTAGGCCAGCATTTCCTGTTTCCCGCTGCTGATCGACAAGGTACGGACCTTTTCCACCATATCGACAAACATCCGATCCGACTGCGCGGCAAATTTATTGGCCCACAACTTGACTTCTTCAATATACGCGGCAATCAATGCCAATGCCGTCAGCGCCGCCGAACCGATGGCGAAACCTTTCCCGGTTGCCGCCGTAGTGTTGCCCAGCGAATCCAAGGCATCGGTGCGTTCCCGGACTTCCGGCGGCAGATGCGCCATTTCGGCATTGCCGCCGGCATTGTCGGCGATCGGGCCATAAGCGTCCGTGGCCAGGGTAATGCCCAACGTGGCCAGCATGCCGACGGCGGCAAAACTGATGCCGTAAATGCCCATGGTGAAATCAGTGAAGCCGCCGGCAAAACTGAAGGCGGCCAGAATGGCAATGGAAATGGTAATTACCGGAATTCCGGTGGAGAACATTCCTACAGCCAGGCCATCGATAATGGTTGTTGCCGGGCCCATCTTGCATTGAGCGGCGATACCCCTGGTCGGCGCATATTCATCGGAGGTATAATATTCGGTGCCCTGACCGATAACCACTCCGGCCAGCAATCCGGAAATAACCGAACCGAAAATGCCCCAGTTGAACAGCCAGTTGGGAATGCCGGCGATTACGCCGACTGCGACCAGAATCAGTACTGAACTGCCCAGCGTTCCAATCAGCAGAGCCCGCAACAGGTTGCGTTGCGACGCGCCTTCTTTGCAGCGCACCATGAACATCCCGATAATCGACAGTACCGTGCCGATGCCTGCCACTACCATCGGGGCGATAATCATCTGGATGACGCTGCTCATTTCGGTAAACGCTCCGGTGGCCAACCGGGACGCTCCCACCGACGCTCCCAACGCCGCCGTGGCCAGAATCGAACCGCAGTAGGATTCATAAAGGTCCGCGCCCATCCCGGCGACGTCGCCGACATTGTCGCCGACGTTATCCGCGATGGTGGCCGGATTGCGCGGGTCGTCTTCCGGGATACCGGCTTCCACCTTACCCACCAGGTCGGCACCGACATCGGCCGCCTTGGTGTAAATGCCGCCGCCGACACGGGCAAACAGCGCTTGGGTTGAGGCCCCCATGCCGAAGGTCAGCATGGTGGTGGTGATTTGAACCATCTTTTCAATTTCGCTGCAGTTGGTCGGGACAAAAGTCAATCCGAACATCTGCAGACCGTTATGCATGTTTTCCGGCGTAAAGACCAGTTTGTCCAGAATCAGGTACCACAAGCAGATGTCCAGCAATCCCAATCCGACCACGACCAAGCCCATGACGGCACCGGAACGAAATGCCACCTGAAGTCCGCGGTTCAGGCTTTCGCTGGCTCCCTGAGCCGTCCGTGATGACGCGTTGGTTGCCGTTTTCATGCCGATGTAACCGCACAACCCGGAGAAAAAACCACCGGTAAGAAACGCCACCGGAACGAAGGGGTTCTGGATGCCGCCGAAAGCCAGCAGCGATAAAATCACCACCAGAGCCGCAAAGACA
>JAQUZV010000212.1 GCA_028691155.1 Victivallales bacterium | reverse complement strand
GACGGGAGATTACGGTGGGGATCGTGGCCGGCGAGGCTCTGCCTCCGGTCGAGATCGAATGTCCGGGCGAAATGTATGATTATGACGCCAAGTATACCCATGCGCAGGGGCAAACTCTTTATCACTGTCCGCCGTGGCATGTTTCCGAGACGGGGCAGCGCCGCGCGCAGGAAATGGCGGTGCGGTTCTATCGGGCGCTGGGGGCGCGGGATATGATTCGGGTCGATTTTATTGTGGTCGATGATGTGGAGATGTATATTTTGGAAGCCAACACCATTCCCGGCTTTACCGCCAGCAGTCTGTTGCCGAAAAGCGCCAAACATGAGGGGATGAGTTTCGAGATGCTTTGTTCCCGGCTGGTAAAACTGGCCTGGGATCGGAAATACGGTCGCTGATGCGGAGGGTCATCTTCGGTCGGCAGCAACGACGGGGCGTTGGGTGGAAAAAGAGGAATTAAGACGGTAATTTTTCCGACTCCGGACAATTTTTTTCCCGGAATGTGCGTTATATCGGGAAAAATGGAATGGAGTGGTAAAAGTTGCAGTTGATGTTGTCATCTGGTTTTGAGCGAAGCGCCGCTAACGGCGTCATGCCGCGGCAAACACTTGGCCGCGGCGGTAATACTTGCCGTGTCGGACTGTTGTCCGGTGAGATCGAACATGAATCCGCCTTGCCAGGCCGTATTGCGCGGCTGCGGCGTCGGTGTGACCGCAAGCCGGTGGTCGGGGTTTTTTCGGCGCTGATTACGGTGATGGCGGCATTGGTGACGGGCGGGTGTTTGACCCCTCGCGTCGCGGCGGCGCCCGATCGTCCGACGGCGGTAATTATGAACCATGCGGAAGACCGGAACGGCCGTATTGTCATTGCTGCCGGCGGAACGGCAAAACGCGGGGCGTGCGCCTGGCGTCTGGAACCGGGTGGACGGTTGCTGGCCGGCAAATTGTATCTGCCGGAACTTACGGTTTACGGCGATCCGGCGTCTTTTTCGCTTCAGGTGGCCGGGGACAATGCGCGGGCGACTAAAATTCCGTTTCCGGTGACAGCCGGTAAGACGTACCGCAATCTGGTCTTTTCGCTGCCGGCGGAAATCGGCGGCGCTACGGTGCTGACGTGCGATGTTTCCTGTTGCCGCGGCGATCTATCCCATCCGGCCGCGGTGATGGCGGCGCCCCGTTTCGAACTGGAAACCATGCCGGTATCCGATGCCGAAACCCGGTTGCGGTTTGGTCGTGTCGAACCGTGGGCGGCGGATCCGGATGCGGCGGATGCGGCGGAGCGACCGGAAACTACGGTGACTCTGGACGGACCGCGCAACGACCGGCTGACCGGGGCGGTAATGCTGAAAACCGATATTGCCGAAGGGGCGAATATCCGGGTCAACGCCGTTCCGGAATTGCGCGATCATCTGAAGGTGCGCGTGGTGGGACAGGTCGCCGGTCCCGGGGGAACCGGAGCGATATGGGAACCGATCATGTCGTCGCAACAGGCCGGGGAGTATGGGCGGCATTGTCTCAACGCCAATAACATTCGCTTTTTTCCCATGCTGTTCGTGGCGCCGGAAGCTCCGGTGCTGTTGTGGCTTACGGTGGATGGACGCAAGCTGAAGAGCGGGCGTTACCGGGCTGAAATCACTGCTGTCGGGCATAACGGCGTCGGAGTGACGGTGCCGGTCGCGGTGACGATCCGTGATTCCGAATTGCCGGAAGATAATCCGTTGTATGTGGTTGGGCGCGGAAGGGGCGCGGCGGAAATTCGCGACCTGATTCTGCACGGTGCCAACGCCTTTCGCGACAATTACGAGACGGCCTGGGCCAACGGGGCGCGTTTTCTGTTGTTTCCACTGCCGGAAAACGGGGCTGCCGAGGCCCCACTTACCGCGGCCCGCCGGGCGGAATTGCGGCAGCGTCTGGACGAGATTACGGCTTTGGTGAGCCGCCTGCATGTTCCCCGTGACCGCTGGGCGGTAGAACTCTCCGCCGCCACCGCGGCCACGGCGGACGGTGCGGTCGCGGCGGCAAGGTATATCCGAACCCGTTATCCGGATATCCCCCTTTGCTGTCGTCTCGGTTCCGGGGAGGATGCGGGGGGAGGCGAAATTCCGGTTCGGATCGACGCCTATGTCGACTACTGGGAGCTTTCCTGTCGTCCGGACGGCGACGGCGGGTGTGAATATCTGCGTCGCAATAGTAAACCTTATCGGCTGAGAATAACGGGGGCCGGGTGGAGGGATCGCGGTTCCGGCGCGGATCCGGCATTTTTGCGGCGGCTGCCGGTCATGGCTTGGCAACGCGGTGCCATCGGTCTGATGGATTATATGCCGGGATGCGATAATACGGCGGCGGCTGGTCTGCCGTTCCCGGTCGACTCCCGTACTTACGAAGCCTGCCGCCGGGGGATTCAGGAGTACAAGCGGTTTTGGCTGTTGGCGCGGCTCGGTGTGGATCGGGAACGTTTGCGGCAGTGGGCGGAGCGTATGATTGCCGCACCTTCGGCGGTGTCGGAAATGGATCGGGTCGATGCGGAAATGGATCGGGAACTGGATGGTTTTTTTGCCGCGTTGCCGCCGGTTCCGATGCAATCGCCGACTTCCGGCCCGGCTGCGGTTCGGGAGCGGGGGCAATAGCAACATGCCGAAGATGCTTGGGAGGCAACCCCGGCGGACGATCGGCCCCGGAGTACACCCCCCCCGGGGAAAACGACATCGCAATCCGTACTTTTAATCTCCCATCGGGTAGATTATCAATTAAAAAAAGCCTTTATCCACCGCGTTCGAGGGGTGCATTCCAACCTGGTTTTCTGCTTTTTCCCGCGGATCGCCCGACGGGGCCACGGCATGGCGCCGGGTCCGCAATGTATGTTGCGCGGAAGATCGGCCCCGTGCCGTTTCCGAATCGGATCAGCGGCGAAAGTGGTTGATGGCGCCTTCCTGGCGGGAAATGGCGACGCGTCCGGACCGGGCAATTTCGATGATCTCGAATTTTTCGATCAGTTTGATGAAATTGTCGATCTTGTCGGCGCGGCCTTCGATCTGGATGCCCAGTTCGGTGGGGTTGACGATGACGATCTGGCCCTTGAACAGTTCGGTGAGCTGCATGACCTCGCCGCGTTGCGATTGATTTTCCGCCTTGACTTTCAATAATACCAATTCGCTTTCAATGAACTGACTTCCGGAAAGATCGGTGACGCAGATGACGTCGATCAGTTTGTTGAGTTGTTTGTCGATCTGTTCGATTACCGCGTCGTCGCCTTCGGTGACGATGGTCATTTTGGAAATCTGCGGATCGTGGGTCGGGTTGACGGTGAGCGAACAGATATTATAGCCGCGTCCGCTGAACAGACCGGCCACTCGGGCCAGGACGCCGAATTTATTTTCCACCAGCACGGAAATGGTATGTTTGGTCATGATGTTCTCCTGTAAATGATAAACCGTCTGAGGCTTAATTTGCCTGCGAAAAGAAATTTTGCAACTTTTTAAGGCACGATAACTTCAATTTGATCGTGATTTAACTCCGGCTTGGGTTCTCGGCATTTGTTTTATTGCCGAATTTAGGTTAAATTAATTATAGTGTGCATAAATCCGACCCAAAGGGGAATTATGGTGAAAAAAATATTGGCCGTAATCATGTTGCTGGTGCTGTGGCAGGGGGTGGGATGCCGCAGCGCGGGTTCGCCACATGACGACAGTTCCGCCGCGCCGATTGTTTCTTCGGCGCCGGAGGAACACAATTTCCCCGATTTGAGTGAGGAGTTCGGCGGCCGCGATTCCTGTGAGGGGTTCAACCGCTCGATGTTTGCGGTCAACAAGTACGGCGGCAAATATGTGATGCAGCCGCTGGCCATCTTCTGGGGCTCGCTGATTCCCCGGTACGGGATTGACTGCTTCAACCGCTTTACCGATAATCTGGCGTTTCCCAAACGTACGTTCAGTTCGTTGTGCCAGGCGAAATTCAAAGGGGCCGGAATCGATTTTTCCCGCTTTCTGATCAATGTGACGGTCGGGATTGCCGGATTTTTCGATCCGGCGTCGCATTGGTTCGATCTGGAGTATCAGGATGAGGACTTCGGACAGGCTTTCGCGGTGTGGGGTTGCGGTCCGGGGCCGACGCTCCATTTGCCCGGCATCGGGCAGACCAATATCCGCGACGGCATCGGCAAGATTTTCGACTACGCCTTCGACCCGAAAACTTATATCACCGGGGGACAAGGATTTACCATGCTCAACGAAGGTACTTCCCGTTATCGTGAGTTCGACAGTTTCCTGCGCACCTATCGCGATCCATACGAACTGTCCAAGCGGCTCTATTATGCCCAGCGCTACATCAAAATCCATGACTATGACTATCGGGACCAGCTGGCGGCGTACCAGAAAACCATGCAGGCGGAGGCCGCCGACATTCCCGGCGATCTGAATCCGGTCAATCCGCCGGTGACCGGATTGCCGGGCCTGGCGGTGCCGGGGTTTGTTT
>JAQUZV010000211.1 GCA_028691155.1 Victivallales bacterium | reverse complement strand
CTTCACTCCGGACTGCAACAGCGGCAGCGCAAATTCCGTGGCCAGACCGTGCGGCAACGCCAGAAACGCCACTTCGCACTCGCGGGCGATCCGCGCCGCATCCGGCGCGGTAAATTTCAGGTTCGACCCCATAAACCGGGGGAAAACCGTCTCCACCGCTTTGCCGTCATGCTGACGGGAAGTAATGATTCGGATATTCACGAGGGGATGGCGCAACAGCAACCGGATAAGCTCTTCGCCCGCATATCCGGACGCCCCGACAACGGCAACTTGAATCTTCTGATCCATCTTTTCAATCGCTTCCTGAGTTGGTTGAGATAACAATTCGATTCGCCAATAAAAAAAGCCGGGAAAAACCCCGGCTTCGGCATAACCTGCAGCAAATAAAGCGCCTTAACGTTTCGAGAACTGGAACCGTTTGCGCGCTCCGGGCTGACCGGGTTTCTTACGTTCCTTGACGCGGGCGTCGCGGGTGAGCATTCCGGCACTCTTCAGCGCGGAACGCAACGTTTCATCACCCTTTTCCAGTGCCCGGGCAATCCCGTGACGCAACGCTCCGGCCTGACCTACCACCCCGCCGCCGACAATGTTGGCCACAATGTCAAACTTGCCGACGCTGTTGGTAACCTGAAGCGGCTGGTTGATAAAGCCGATTACCGAATCGACCTTGAAATAGTCATTCATGCTCGCGCCGTTGACCACGACTTTGCCGGTTCCGGGGGTGACTCTAACCCGGGCGACCGAACATTTTCTCCGGCCCACCGCTGAAATTTCGCCATTTGCATTAACCATAAGTCAACACCTCGTTACAGTGAAAGTTTTTCCGGCTTCTGCGCGGCATGCGGATGCTCGGCGCCGGAATAGATCTTCAGTTTACGGAACTGGGCCCGTCCCAGCCGACCATGCGGCATCATTCCCCAGACAGCGTCGCGGATCAGACGTTCCGAATTCCGGGCACGGACATCTTTCGCCGCCGTTTCCCGGTAACCACCGCGCCAACCGCTGTAGTTGACGTACATTTTATCCGTCTCCTTGTTCCCGGTAAAAAATGCCTTGTCGGCATTGATAACCACCACAAATCTACCGGTATCTACAAAGGGAGTATAAGTCGGCTCGTCCTTGCCGCGGAGCGCGTTGGCAATCAGAACCGCCAGTCGGCCGATCGGTGCGTCGGTAGCATCGACAACCGCCCACTTGCGTTCGATTTCACCAGTTTTCGCCAGAAAAGTCTTCATAAGCAATATTCTCGTTTTCGTCGTTTATACTCTTTAACAACTTGCACACTAAAACTACTAAAAAACACACATGGATTGATGATCGGGTCAATTCAAGACGAATAATTTACGACCGGGAAAGTTTTTTTCAAGCAGCGTTAAAAAAAAATATGTAAATAATTGCGCTGCGGACCGCTCCGCCCCCCGCTCCAGCCGGAGCAGAGATAAGAACAGAACCGGTTCAACAAAAAAAGCGGGGCCGTCAGACCCCGCTCCATATCAGCCTAAACCATGCCGGTTATTTACCACAGCAGCAACGCTTGCTCTTGCAGTCGCTGCCGTAAATGGCGGCGTCGCCGAGCATTTCTTCGATGCGCAGCAGCTGATTGTATTTGCAGATACGGTCGGTACGACTCATCGAACCGGTCTTGATCTGGCCGGCGTTGACCGCCACGGCGATGTCCGCAATGGTCGTGTCTTCGGTTTCACCGGAACGATGGGAGATCACGGCGGTATAACCGGCCTTGTGCGCCATTTCGATGGCGTCGAGGGTTTCAGTCAGGGTGCCGATCTGATTGACCTTGATCAGGATGGAATTGGCCGCGCCCATATCGATACCTTTCTTCAGGTACTGGACATTGGTCACGAACAGGTCGTCGCCGACGAGCTGGCACTTGTCACCCAGTTCCTTGGTCAGCAAAACCCAGCCGTCCCAGTCATTTTCCCCGCAACCGTCTTCGATGGAATCGATCGGATACTTCGCCACCAGTTCCGCCAGGTACTTGACCTGTTCCGCGGGAGAACGCTTCGCCGCATGCGGTCCTTCGAACTTGGTGTAATCGTAAACGCCGTCCTTGTAGAATTCGGACGCCGCGCAGTCGAGACCGATCATCACGTCTTTGCCGGGCTTGTAGCCGGCCGCTTCAATCGCGGCGAGGATCGATTCGAGGGCTTCTTCGGTGCCGTTCTTGAAGCAGGGAGCAAAACCGCCTTCGTCGCCGACCGCGGTGCTCAGGCCCTTGCCCTTGAGAATCTTTTTCAGATTGTGGAATACTTCCGACCCCATCCGAAGGCCTTCTTTGAAGCAGCAGGCGCCGACCGGACGGATCATGAATTCCTGGAAAGAGATCGGAGCGTCGGAATGGGAACCGCCGTTGATGATGTTCATCATCGGAACGGGCAGCACCTTGCCGTTGACGCCGCCGATATAGCGGTACAGCGGAATATCGAGATAGGCGGCGGCGGCATTGGCCACGGCCAGGGAAACGCCGAGAATGGCATTGGCGCCGAGATTGCTCTTGGTCGGGGTGCCGTCAAGGGCCAGCATGGCTTTGTCGATGGCAACCTGATCCAGGGCATCCATATCTTCCAGTTCCGGGAAAATCTTTTCATTGACGTTTTCAACCGCTTTCAGCACGCCCTTGCCGAGATAGCGGTTCTTGTCACCGTCACGCAGTTCCAGCGCTTCGTTTTCTCCGGTAGAGGCGCCGGACGGCACGGCCGCACGGCCCATAACGCCGCTTTCGAGGGTAACTTCAACTTCGAGCGTCGGATTGCCGCGGGAGTCGATAATCTCACGGGCGTGGATGTCAAAAATAGCAGACATTTTTCATTCTCCTTAGATGCTGTATGTTCAAATAACCGCCCGGCCTGCCGGTCGGGCTTCCCAAACATCGGTATGACGAAATTAAAATTATACTTCACAATCATGTCTTTACAAATCGGGATGACGATTTACTGTCAAAAAAAATCTTTTTCCCATTCAACTCTGCTTTTACCCTAACAAAGGCGGAATCGGGAGACATGACCACGGTCAAGATGAAAAGGAAGATAACGGCAGATATGCAATCATACCGCATAAAAAAGTCCGCCCGGGGGAGGGGCGGACCCGGATGGTGATCGCTTTCGGCAACCCCATCCTTTGGGGGGAGGGAGATTAATTCAATGCTTCATCTTTTTCGGACGGCACAACATCTTTTCTTTCGACGCCATCGCGCCGCATTTTTTACAGACGAATTTTGCCTGTTTCCGGCCGCATTCATTATCACCGTTCATACACATCGTTCCGCTTCGCCTTTTATATTATGCTTATTATTGATAATAATTCCTATTACTAATAATAACCGTAAAAAGGAAAAAACACAATCCCCCCGGCAGAAAATTCCGTAATTTTTTTTGTAAACGTTCCCACTGAAAATGTCACGCAACAGGAGGTCTGGAACACGGACGGAACGGACGAAGCAACGATAACCGCGGCAAACCGCGGCTCCCACGCATACTGCAATCCTGTCGGGATCATACGGGCTGATCGGTCCGAATTATTCCGGCGCGTTTTCCGGTCGGCACACGAGGCATACCTGATTGGGATGGGACAGATAACGGCGGATGACCGCATTGGCTTCGGTTCTGGTGATCCGGTCGAAAATTTCCTGCTGCCGAAACGGCTCCATGACGCCGTTGCCGTAATATTCGGAAAGACAGCTCTGCATCAGCAGCGACCCGGAATTTTCCAGCTGTTCGGCATGGGCATGGGACAATGCGGCAATGGCCGCTTCGAATTCGTCCGGGTCCAATCCGGTTTGAGCCAGGCGTTGTCGCTCTTCCTCGATCAATTTCGCCGTTTCCGCCGCCCCTTCCCGGCTGGTGCCGGCAAAGATGGAAATATAACCGGGATGAAAGCCGCGCGAAGAAAACATTCCGGTATAGTAGGCCAGTCCGGCCTCTTCCCGGATTTTCCGGAACAGCCGGGACCCCTGCCCGTTCATCGCCGATTGCAGAATATCGATCATATAACGGTCGGGGCTGAGGTTGTCACAGGCCGGAACCGCCGCCATGACCACCGTCTGAGAGCGATGGTTAACCAGTTGTTCGCGAACCGGAACCGTCGGAAAAACCGGCGGCGCCACCTTCGGGGGCACGGCGGCCGTGGTCCACGGAACGGCGGCCAGCAACGCCTCGACGCTTCGAATCGTACGACTGTTGAAATCGCCGGCCATGCCGCAAACCACCGCCTCCGCCCGCAGGCAGGTGTGGAAATAAAAGTCCCGGAGAGCCGGCAGGCGAAGTTTTTTGAGCGATCCGGCCATGCCGTAGCGCGGAATGGCATAGGGATGGTCGCCGTAGAGCAATTGCAGTAAACGGTCTTCGGCCATGCCCTGAGGCGACGAAGCACGACTGCCCAGTTTTTCCACCAGATTCTTCCGTTCCCGAATAAATTCGAGGCGGTCGAAACGCGGATTGATCAACACGCCGCGCAATAATTCCAG
>JAQUZV010000210.1 GCA_028691155.1 Victivallales bacterium | reverse complement strand
ATTTGTCTTTCGCTGAGCATCAGTTGGCTGTTGGCGATTACCGTAACGCCTTATTTATGCGTTCGTTTTCTGAGTCGCATTCCGGCAATACCGGAAGCGGCGGCCTACTCCGGACGATTTTTTCATTATTTTCGACGTCTCGTTGCCACCTGCATCGATCACCGCTATGCCACTCTGGCGGCAGTGTTGCTGATGCTGGCCGCAGCCATGGCGGGCTTTTCCCGGGTCAAGCAGGACTTCATGCCGGACATGAACCGCCCCCAGTTCACCATCGACGTCTGGATGCCGGAGGGCACCCATATTGCCGCCACGACGGCGGTATTGGATGAAATCGAACAGTATCTGCGGCGTTTTTCCGGCATCACCGATGTGGCGGCCATTGCCGGAAGCGGCGCCCTGCGCTTTCTGCTGACTTACGAACCGCAGATGTCCGATCCGGCCTACGGCCAACTGTTGGTCGGCGTTGACGATTACCGGAAGATTCCCCCAATGACCGACCGGATTATAACCGAGTTGAAGCAAAAATATCCGCAGGCGACAATCAGTGCCGACTCCTTCAAACTCGGGCCCGGCGGCGGTATGGTGGAAGCCCGGTTGACCGGTCCGGACATTGCCGTTCTCCACCAATTGGCCGATCGGGTGGCAAGCATCATGCGGGCCGAACCCCAGGCACGATCCATCCGTAACGATTGGGGCCGACCGGTGCTGTCGGAGCAATTGAAACTGTCCCCGGAACGTGCCGGCAAAGCCGGTATCGGACGCGCGGAAATCGCCGTCTCTTCGGCCATGAATTTTTCCGGTGTTACGGTAGGAACCTATCGGGAAAAAGATCAATTGCTGCCGATCATCATGCGGTCGCCGGCGGCACAGCGGCAAACCATCGACGACCTCGACGATCTCCAGGTCTGGAGTAATTCCCGCCAACGCTGGTTTCCGGTTTCCCAACTGTGCGACCGCCACCGCGCCGTCTGGGAAAATCCGGTCATTCGCCGGATCGACCGCATGCGGACCATGTCGGTCTCGGGCAAAGCGGTTACCGGAACCACCGAAGGACTGTTCCGGCGTCTCCGTCCACGCATCGACACACTTCCGCTGCCGCCGGATTATCAGTTGGAATGGGCGGGAGAACACAAGGCGGCCAACGAGGCCAATCAGAAACTGATGTCGAAGGTTCCGCTGGCATTCGCCGCCATGTTGTTGATTGCCGTCATGCTGTTCAACACCGTCCGCCATCCGCTCATCATCTTTGCCGGACTGCCGCTGGCCATGACCGGCGTGGCCCCGGCCATGCTGCTGGCGGGCAAAGCCTTTGGGTTCATGGCCATGCTGGGAGTGTTGAGCCTCTCCGGAATGCTGATCAAAAACGAGATTGTATTGCTGGATCAAATCCGAATCGAACTGGCTCGAGGCACCATGCCTTATCAGGCCGTCATCGCCGCGGCGGTCAGCCGCCTGCGCCCGGTCTGCATGGCCGCGTTCACCACGGTTCTGGGGATGATTCCCCTGTTGTGGGACGCCTTTTTCGCCCCGATGGCCGTCGCCATTATCGGCGGTCTGACCGTCGCCACCGGACTGACGCTGATTGTCGTCCCGGTCTGGTATTGTCTGTTGTTCAAAATCACCAACCCTGAAAAGGCAAGATGATGAAAATTCTGAACTTATATTGTTCCCGGACCGGAAATACCGGTAAAATTGCGGCGACCATCGCCGCCGCCGCTTACGGACTCGGTCATGATGTCCGTTCGGTGCGGATTCAGGCCGAACCGGAAACGGAAACCGTCGAGATGCTCGATTACGACGCAGTGTTCATCGGTTCCGGAGTCTACTCCTGGTTGCCGCCGCAACCGATGTACCGCTTTATCACCAAGCAGCACGAACGCTACGCCGCCCGCGGCCTGATCCGTCCCAACTCGCCCCGGTTGCCGGGAAAGACAGCAGTGGTCTATGCGACATTCGGCGGCCCCCATACCGGGATGAACGAAGGATTGATCACCCCGAAATTTCTGGGTCAGTTGCCGGATCATCTGGGCTTCGAAGTGGTGGCGGAATGGTTGTTTCCGGGCGAATTCAAGGTGCCGGGTTATACGCAATATTCCGTCGGCGGCCGGCTGGGCGATCTGCGCGGCCATCCCGACGAGGACGATCTGCGCCGGGCCGCACAAATGACCACGAAAATATTGCAACACCACAACCGGAGATAGAAACCATGTCCGACTCGATACAAAAATTTTTCAATGCGCCGCATTTTGCGGCCGGATACGAAAACAAAACCCACCTGACCAACTGGTTGGGACCGGACCTTCTGTTCGGTCTGGCCTTCCGCTATGTTCACGCCGGAGAGAAATTGCTCGACCTGGGGATCGGCACCGGATTATGCGGCGAATTGTTCGCCCGCGCCGGCCTGAAGGTTTACGGCCTCGACGCATCACGGGAAATGTTGAAAATTGCCGCCGCCAAAAACTTCGCGGCGGAATTGCAGGAGCATGATCTCGACCACCTCCCCTGGCCCTATGCCGACAACGCCATGGATCACGCGGTCTGCTGCGGCGTACTGCATATTTTCGCCGATCCGACGCCGATTTTTCGGGAAACGGCACGCGTGCTTCGCCCCGGCGGCGTCTTTGCCTTTTCCTGCCTGGAACATGACGACGATTCGCCCTCCTCCGTCATCGACCATCATGGTTGTCAGGCATATCGTCATGGCTTTCAAAACGTGAAACAACTCTTGACCGCGAGCGGCTGGCAAATCATGAAAACCATACAGTTTATCACTCAAGCCCAAGCGCAAAAACGCTATTTCCGCGCCTATGCCGTAACAAAAACATCATAAGAGCAAAAGAGGCGTCGCGCCTCGGCCTCGGGGCTTGCGACGCCCCAGGCCCATGGTCGGCGGGCCGAACAGAATAGCGCCCGTCAACCGTTGGCAACACCCCGCCTTTATAACACCTGCCGGGGAAACGTTATCGTCCCGAAATCCATTTCCCCACTCCCCGAAACCGGCCCCCGAAAAATATGCCCATTTCGTATCCGATTCCGCCAAGACCACGACCGAATGCAACGTCATATTCAAGTAAGGATAGATATCGCAACAAAATGAACGGCAATAAAAGTTGAAAATTCATCGCGGTCGTGCTTTTTTCAGAAGGACGTCAATCCTCGAAATCCGGGAGACTTGACCTGCAAGGATACATTATGACAAGGGGATGCGGTCATTCCGGCCGGAAACGGTTTCTCAATACCGAAAAACAAGGGGATTTAATATGGGCTTGTTTCTTTTTTGGTTGAATCTGGTGTCAAGTAGTGCAATCCTGGAGCATGTTTTAGAATTTACAACCGCATTCTCCGGGGTAAAAAGGGCAGAAAAAAGCATATATTCGATTTTTCGAACTCATTCTCCGTTTTGGCGTGAAAAGTCACTGATTTTCGCAAATCGGTAAAATTAGCCTCAAATCCAGAGGTCATTGGGTTCGATAAAACAGAAATATGTTATGTATGGCGTATTTGAACCGGGTTGTAAAATTGAAACTATGCACCATGGCGATTTCGCAAAAGACACCTGTCCACTACTCGCAAAATTGACAAAATCTCATCCGTCCGGGTGCAAACAGGCAATTTCAACCTTAAATCGAGCTTATGGCACCGGTTGCGATTTACGAATATTTGGCGCATAGCGTATTTGAACCGCTTGCTTGGCACTTGACCACTACTCAAAAATGGTGCTCATCCGAAAAATAAACACAACCATACTGTCGCGGTTTATTCTGGCTTGTCAATTTTCGGATTAACCACGTTTAGCGATGAATTCATCCGTTGTTTTCGGCTTTTATCGCCGCTCAAAATCGCCGCCGGCCCCTTACGCACTATGTCATAAGTCATCCGAGCTTGGAAAACGGCCTTACGCCGCCTCCTCGTAGACCCGCCGATACGTCTTTAACATACCGCCAAGCCGGGAAAATTCAATGATTTTACCATCGGGCGGCTGTTCATGAATATCAAAGGGTATTTGCCCGTCCAGCCCGGTGTGCGTTCTTTCTTCGTTATAATGCTGAATAAATTCCGTGACGGCGTACCGCACTTGTCGCTCAGAGAGAAATATCATTTTGTTCAAGCACTCAAATTTTAGTGTTTTCACAAATGCTTCACTGTAACAATTCATAGATGGCGCTCCAGCCGCAATTCGCTTCATTTTTACGCCGCTGCCTTTGAGAATTTTTTCAACGTCCTTCGTAAAGAGCGGATCACGGTCGCATATCAGGTATTTCTTGCCGAGCAGGAAGCCATCCCATGAATCGGTCATATTCCTGGCAATCTGTTTAACCCAGGCTCCATCCGGATTGATTTTCACACCGCCAAGCTTGACTGTGCGGGCTTGAATATCAATAAAAAACAGAATCATGCAGCGCATTAAGCCGAATGGCGTGAGCAGTTCAACGCTGAGAAAGTCCGTGGCCGCGAGAACTTCCCAGTGAGATTTGATAAACTCATTCCAGGTTAT
>JAQUZV010000209.1 GCA_028691155.1 Victivallales bacterium | reverse complement strand
CACGCGTTCCGGAATCACCACTTCATTGGTCGGAGCATTGGGATTGCGTCCTTTGCGGCTTTTCCGGATCTTCACTTCAAACACCCCGAAATTACGCAGTTCGATGTTCTGGCCGCCGGACAGTTCGTCGGCCATATAATCAAGCGTTTTCTGTACGACAGCAGCCACGTCGCTCTGGGTCAGATTGGTTTCCGCAGCAATTTTTACCACTAAGTCTCTCTTTGTCATTTTCTATCCCTTTCTAGACCTTGGAAATTATTTAAACTTAACCATTTCGTAATCTTATAACCGTCTTAGAAATATCACTATAGTCGACGACAGGCAAAAAAACAAACCGCTTTTTCCGCTTTTTTATTTTATCCGGCCCTAAAGCGCCGGAATCACCGCGCCGACGGCATCGGGGCCGCCGAGTCGTCATCACTGCAGCGAAGCATTAATTTACGTTATTTACATCTGAATGCAAACCGAATGGTCGTTTTATTATGATAAAAACCGTCGCCATCCCGCTCCGGCCGGACGGACCTAACCGATTACTGCGGCCCGGTTCCGGAGCGACGGCGATCCCGGATCAAAGTTTCCCCGCGCATGGTCATACTCCAGTCGTCACGAAACCGTGCCGATGTCCGGCGGCGGTTTGACGGCTCATTGCGACTCCCGGCTTTTTTTCCCGCTCCGGCGGCCCGGCCGGGCCGCCCGTCCTCCCGCATCGCGCCGCCGGGACGACGGCGGTCATGACGACGCTCCGACACCGCGGCCGAGTCCCGGTCCGGCAACGCAGTCAACCGTTCCGGGGGCGTCACCTGCTGTTCCCGGGACTGCCGCCGTTCGTCGTTGAGCAGCATCAGCGCCGCGGCCACCTCGGCGGAAGGCAGAGAAGCCAGCAGTTGCTCCGCCGCCGTCACGTAACTTTGCGGCAGACCGGACGCCACCAGTCGGGAAATTTTTTCCAACAGCTGTTCCTGGCGGCGACGGGCAATTTCTTCCGGACGCGGCAGGCGCCCCGGACGAATTTTGGCCCCGCTCTGACGCTGAATACTTTTCAGTCGCCGGAATTCCGACGGCGTTACAAAGGAAATCGCCGTTCCTTCACGACCGGCGCGGGCGGTGCGCCCGACCCGATGGATGTAAGATTCGGTATCCTGCGGCAGGGAAAAATTGATGACATGGCTGAGATCGTTGATATCGATGCCGCGGGCGGCGACGTCGGTGGCGATCAACAGATTGAAGATGCGCTGCCGGAATTTGTCAATGGTTTTGATCCGCTGGTTCTGGCTGATGTCGCCGTGCAGCGCCTCGGCGCGATAACCGTGGTGCTGCAATCGGGAGGTAAGCTCGTCCACATCGGTTTTCGTGCGGCAGAACACCAGCGCATACATATCGTCTTCCATGTCGATAATCCGTTCCAGCGCCCGGAATTTGTCTTCGCGGTGCACTTCGAAATAGAGCTGATCGGTCAGATCGGCGGTCATCCGCCGCTGTTTGACCTGGACGACCTCGTATTCCCGCATGAATTTACGGGCAATATTCATGATCGGTTCCGGCATGGTGGCGGAAAACATCAGCATGGTTTTATCACGATTGGCGGCGCCGAGAATCTGTTCAATGTCTTCGACAAAGCCCATATTCAGCATTTCGTCGGCCTCGTCCAGCACCGCAAACGCCAGTTCCGCCAGCGACAGGGCATTGCGACGCATCAGATCCATCACCCGTCCGGGAGTTCCGACGACAATGTCCGTTCCCCGTTGCAGTTGCCGCAACTGGGTATAGATGGCCTGCCCGCCGTAAACCGGAAGAATCTCCAGTTCCTTGTCCCCTTTGATGCTGTCGAGTTCCGCCGCGATCTGGATGGCCAGTTCCCGGGTCGGAGTCAAGATCAACGCCCGGGGCGCCCGGTCGGCGGCGGGAATGATTTTTTCAATAATCGGAATGCCGAAGGCCGCCGTTTTGCCGGTTCCGGTCTGGGCCTGGCCGATAACGTCTTTTTCTCCCTGCAGCAACAGCGGAATGGCCGCCGCCTGAATCGGCGACGGTTCGGTGAAACCCTTAAGCGATAAAGCCGCGAGGGTAGCTTCTGAAATCCCCAAAGCGCGGAATTTTTCCATATTATCCATGTATTTTTTTCCTTTGGCCCCGAATTGTTTTGCCGGTAAGGGGGCCGGACCGGTACGGCGACGTCGGACCACCATGGTCCCGGCGTCTTTTTTCCCGATTGATAGAGATTCGGCGCGAGTGAATAACCGCGCCCAACGGGCGCCGCAGGTTGACTTAGCCTGTTTCTATGTAAGTAACTAAGTCATCTTTCATGGCTTGTCGGCAAGCGCAATACGGTAAAGAATGTCCGTGTTACTTCATCCTTGGGAAATCGTCCCGCACTACGGCGGCAACGATATTCATTCTCCGACGGCGGTTGTCATGGCCGCGGAAAGAAGCTTACTATAATGCGGTTGGGCCTTTATGCAAGCGATAAAGCAAAGAAAACGGCATATTTCTCGCGCCGGGAACCCGACACCGGAAAATATGAACGAAGATTACGGCGCCATCATTGCACCGAACCGTCATCTCCCGGGCGGCGTCCCATCCGCTATGCGGCCACCGGGGCGACCATACCCCACCGCGTCCCCCCAAGGGCCGTGGAAGCGGTTCTTTTCATCCGCTTCCACGGCAATTACTTTTCTACACCTTCTCCACCAACGCCCGGTGCAACGCAATCTGGGCGCCGTTGAAATTCTCCCGTTCCACCACGAACTGGATATTGACCTGGCGCATACTCTGAACCAACGCCAGAATATTGATGCCGGCATCCGCCAGCGCCTGCGCCGCTTTGGCCAGAACACCGGGAATCTTCATATTGGACCCGATCACCGAAACAATGCCGACTTTCTGGGTGGAAATTCTGGCCCCGGCAAAACGCCGCCGCAGATCGATGATACACTTGTCCAGCCCCTTGGCCTTGCCCGGCACCAGATGGGTAATCGTGTTGGCATTGGTATTTTTGGCAATGTAATTGATGTCATAATCGGCCAGGCTCTTGAGCAGCTTGTAGTCGTAACCGGGCTCGCCGACCATTTCCGGATCGTGCACTTCCACCGCAATCAAGTCATTGCGGCCGCAAATCATTTCCACTCGCGGCGTGGGAGAAATGTAGTCATGGCTGATCAAAGTCCCGGGATGCTCCGGCTCGAAACAATTCTTGATCCGGATCGGGATGTGCTTCATTTCCATCTCTTTCGACGCCTTGGAATGAATTGCTTCCATGTCCATGTCGGACAACTGATCGGCGATATCGAAATTGGTATTGCCGATAATTTTGACATGATCCACTCCGATCAGTTTCGGATCTCCGGTCCACTGATGGTATTCCTTGTGGATAATCCCTTCCGTCGCTCCGGTGCCGACGGCAATCTTGCTGAAAGTGATCTCACTGTAACCGCGATCGAAGCGTTTCATAATCCCTTCGCGACACTTGGCGTAACCGGTCACCACCGGCAGACAGCAATTGAAATCAATTCCGGCAAACCCCTGCTTCACCCGCTGTTCGAAATCCAGTTCATCGGTTTCCTTCCAGCCAGTCAGGTCGACGAAAACCGCATTGACTCCCGCCGCCTTCAGAATCTGGACGGAATTATAGGCGCTGTGGGCTTCCCCCACCGCACTGAGAAATTCCCGCGTCGCCGGCAGATAATCGGCATGGGAAAAATGTCCGAACGTCCGCAGCCGCATCAAATCCTGAAGACAGACCTTGATGCCGTCCATCCGTTCATTGACAAAATCATCGGCCACCTTCACCTTCAACCCGATAGATTCGAAATCGCGATTCAACTCCAGCATCCGGGCGCGGGTCGCCTCCAGAGCGTCGAGACAGCGATGATCATCCCGGGCAAACAACCCGTAAATGCCGGGTTCGCCGGTTTTCTTGTTTTCCAGCAGCATATTGGTGACGCCGCCGTAAGCTGAAACCACAAAAATACGATTGTAAAGCTGCCGCCCCTGCCGCCGACCGATGATGACGTTCTTCATCACCTCGCCGAAACGGCTCATCGAGGTGCCGCCGATTTTTTCCACGGTATGCATAATCCGTTATCCTGTTGCTCGATATTCCGGCGCCTGATCCGCCTTCCCGCCGCCGACGCCTGTGACGGGAACCGGCGGCCGCGCCATCATTTCCGTTCCGGGCCGCCGCTCTTCACCACCATCAAACCTCTTCGATGCGATACAATACCACCTTGCCGCAAACCACCGGCAACTTTTCGAATTCCGCAATCGCTTCCCGGACTTTGCCTTCCCGGGCCAGGTGCGTGATAATAATCATCGGCACATGGTCGACCGCCTGCCCTTCGTGCTGGACGCAGCTGGAAATACTGATGCCGTACCGGCCCAGAATCGTCGCAATCTGCCCCACCACTCCGGGTTGGTCGAAAAGTTCCATCCGCAGGTAATAGCGCGATTCGATTTCGTCGATGCCGACCAGTCTGTTGAACTGCGGTCCGAGCCGGAAGGCCG
>JAQUZV010000004.1 GCA_028691155.1 Victivallales bacterium | reverse complement strand
CGGCGGTCAAAAAGGGCAATCATGCCGCAATGGCAACGATTTGAAAAAATTTCAGAATCAATGCCGTAGTGCCGGGCAGGAACTGAAACGCGCCATGGATCGCTTGCGTCAAGGCAACGATATGAGGCCCCGGTCGGAATCAAAAGAGGCGTCGCGGAAACAGAATCTGGACGATCTGCAGGATTTTATCCGTCAGAATTGCAACTCCTGTGATGCGGGAAATCTGGAAAAAGCATGTCTGGCGCCGGGAGCCGGTTGCGGTGGCGTTTCCCGCGGCCGTGGCGATGCCCCGCTGACCTGGACGGACCGGAATCTTTCCTTTCATGGCAAATATCGGGAATTGGCACTTCCTCCGGCAAGCGAGGATGATTTGGAGAACAGTGAATTGATCGGCGTTACCGCCGCGGCGCCGGAAGCCGGGGATGTTGTGGTTCCGGCGGCGCCGGGATCGTTACGGGTGACAGGAGGAGAGGCGGAAATGAGTAGGGCGGTTATCCAACCGCGTCACCGGCGTGCGGTGGGACGATATTTCAACCATCGTTCCGATGACGCTGGAACATCGGGGAAGCAAGCACCATAAGGAGCAGGAGAATAAAAAATGCGGGAAAATGAGTTGATCCGGCCGGAAGAGTTGGAACCGGTGACGCAAAACGCGGTAAAAATTCTGAAAGAACTGGATAAAATTCTGCTGGGACATCAGGAATTGCATCGCATGGTGCTGATCGGGATTTTGAGTCGGGGCCATATTTTGCTGGAAGGGCTGCCCGGGGTCGGCAAAACGGCACTGATCAAAGCGTTGGGACAGTTGCTGCAACTTGATTTCAACCGGGTCCAGTTTACCCCGGATCTGATGCCGGGCGATATTCTCGGGGCCAATATTCTTCAGGAATGCGGCGATGGCAGTCGTGAAATGGTTTTTCATCCCGGACCGGTATTTACCAATATTCTGCTGGCGGACGAAATCAACCGGGCCTCGCCCAAGACGCAATCGGCCATGCTGGAGGCAATGCAGGAGGCCGCGGTAACGTTGCTGGGCATAACCCGTGAACTGCCGTCTCCCTTTTTTGTGCTGGCGTCGCAGAATCCGATCGAGCTGGAAGGAACGTACCCGATTCCGGAGGCGCAGTTGGACCGGTTTATGTTCAAACTGGAAGTGCGCACGGTGGACAGCGCCGCGATGGCGGAAATTATTTCTTCCCGGCGGCGGGGACAACCGCCGATTCCGGATTGGCGGTTGAGCAAGACCGAACTACAGGAAATTTTTGCGGTCATGGAACGAATTTTTCTGCCGCGGGCGGTATCTTCCTATATTGCCCGCCTGGTGGAGGCCAGTCATCCCGGCAGCCGGACGGCATTGCCGGAAGTCAACGACTATGTTTCCTATGGCGCGTCGCCGCGGGCGGCCATTGCCATGGCGGAGGCGGCGCGGGCGGCCGCATTGTTGCGGGGACGTCCGGCGGTGGGCTTCGGCGATGTCCGGGATGTGGCGGCGGCGGTGCTGAATCATCGTCTGATTCTCAATTACAAGGCCAGAATGGACCAGATGGACAGCCGGCGGATTATTGCCGTATTGCTGGATAAAATCGATGCGGCCGGTCTGGAGCTGCCGGAAGAAATTTCTCTACAGCAATAAATAAAAATGAACAGCGGGAAAAATCAGTTGGTTTATAATTCCAAGGGGGCACAATGAATCGTGGGAAGGTATTGATTCTGGGTTGGTTGATATTGCTGATCGGAGCTGCCGGATCACTTCGGGCGGTCGAATGCGGCGGCGTTGCCGTAAAATTGCTGCCGGCCATCGGCGACAGTACCGATTACGGGTACCAGGAAGCCGTTTTTCTGGTACAGAACATGACGGACCAACCGCATCGGGTGACTATTGCCATTGAATCCACACAGGGATTTGGCAACAACATAAGGTTGTCTTCCGTAAAAAAGAGCCTGATGTTGCCGCCGCGGGCCGACGTGCGGGCCAAACTGTTTAAATTACCGGTGGGTATGCTTTTGCCGCGATTGTCGCTTTTTGTCGACGGCAAACGGTATGACAGCAGTGATTGGGGCGAAAAATTTTCGCATATTTTCAATAATGGAGATGGATCGTATTTATCTTTTCCTCTGGTGTATCTGGTTTCCCAGGGGGTGGTGCCGGGCAAACCGGGGACTGTTTTCAGCGCAAGCCGGTCTTTTTCCGGTCGTTCTCCTTCCCGTTCTAGTTCATACGATCCGAAGGAAATTTTTTATTTCATCTGGTCGTTTCTGCCGGTAGAGCAGTGGAGTGACAGTTGGTTGGCTTATACCGGTTATTTGGGGGTGATTTTGTCGCGGGAGGAATGGGAGCGTCTGCCGGCGGGAGCCCGCGATGCCCTGACGCGTTATGCGGCCGGCGGAGGGACGCTGGTTTTGGTCGGCACTCCGCCGGCGGATGTTGCCGCGGGTGGTAAACCCCACAAAATGGCGAAGCGGGTCCTTGATTTCGGCATGATGATATACAGTGCCAAAAATCCGGCGCAGTATGATAAGGCCGAATGGCGCCAATTGCAGGAGCTTTCCAGTTCAAATATGCAGCAGTGGAAATCCAGTATCACGCCGCAAACCCTATTCCGGGAATTGCCGCTGATCAAGGATGACCGTTTGCCCTTTCGGCCGTTATTTTTCATGATGCTGCTGTTTGTCCTGATCATCGGACCGGGCAATATTTTCTGGTTGAGGCGCCGCAAACGCATGATCTGGCTGCTATGGACCACGCCGGTTATTGCGATTTTATTTTCCATGGCGGTGGTGGTTTATTCCCTTGTGGCGGAAGGATGGCACTCCCGGGTACGCAACAATTCGCTGACGATTTTGGACGAAAATCGTCAGCAGGCGGCAACGATCGGGATCCATGGCTATTACTGTCCCCTGCCGCCGGGGTCCGGGGTGAAATATTCGGAAACGACGGCGGTTTATCCGTTGCAGACCAGTGTGGAATCCCATTCCGGCGCGGTCGATTGGAGTAATGGGCAGCTTCTCTCATCCGATTGGATCATGTCGCGCATTCCCACTTATTTTCTGGTTCGCCGCATCGAGCCCCGGCGCGAGCGATTGCAGATTCTGGCCCGGACTCCGGTGCAAATGACGGTTCTGAACGGCATCGGCACCACGCTGACCAATTTGCATGTGGCCGGACCGGACGGAAGGGTATATCGGGCCACCGGCCCGATATTGTCGGGGGAAAAAGCGGTTCTGGAGTTCATAACGCCGGATATGACGGCAAGGCCGGAAACGTTTGATCCCCGGTCGCAACTTGGTAATATTACCGGATATCTGGCCTCCTTCAATCCGGCGAATGTCCAGCTTCGTCCCGGCACCTATTGCGCCCGGATGGCCGCGACGCCGTTTCTGCCGCCGGGCATTAAACCGGGAGAATTGCGGGATGAATCGTGTCTTTACGGCATTTTGTCCGTTTCCGGAGGTAAAAAATGAGAGTTGAAGTAAAAAATCTGGTCCGTAATTTTCCCAAAACCGTCGCGGTGGACGATCTTTCCTTCAGTTTCGAATCGGGGAATGTGTTCGGATTCATCGGACCCAACGGAGCGGGGAAGACCACAACGATCAAAATCATGGCGATGGCCGATCTGCCCAACAGCGGCGATGTGCTGTATGACGGCATTTCCGCGGTGGAAAATCCGGAACAGGTCCGCCATGCCGTCGGCTACATGCCGGACGCCCTTCCCGAGAATTCCGATATCCGGGTATGGGAATATCTGGATTTTTTCGCCCGCGTTTATGGTTTGAAGGGCCGTAAGCGTGTCAAAGTGCTGGAGGACATTGAAGAATTCACCAATCTCGGCGGGATTCGGGAAAAATACCTCAAGGCCTTGTCCAAGGGCATGAAACAGCGCGTTTGTCTGGCGCGGGCACTGGTGCATAATCCGCAGGTGCTGATTATGGATGAACCGGCCAACGGACTGGATCCCCGTGCCCGGATAGAACTGCGGGAACTGGTTAAAGTGCTGGCCGACCAGGGGAAGGCGATTCTGATCAGCTCGCACATTCTTTCCGAGCTGGAGGATATGTGTGACGGCGCGGTAATTATTGAGAAAGGCAAACTGCTCCGCGCCGGTACTCTGACCGAGATCAACCGCAGTGACACTCCGGAGGACAAACAGACCATTGTCATCCGTTTTCTGGATGATCCGGAGGCATTTCGCCGTCAGGTACTGCAGATGCCCTACGTGGGCGAGGTACGATTGTCCGGCAGTAACGAACTGGTGGTCGAACTTTCCGGCGGCGACGACGAATGTGTGGCGCTGATGGCCGGTCTTTACCGTGATGGCGGCCGGATTATCGGCTTCCGCCGCCAGGAAATCGGACTGGAGGAACTGTTCATGAATATTACCAGGGGAGAGGTGCAATAAATGACGGGGAAAGATGTTATCGCTAAAATTGACGACATGATCAACCCGATTGTGGTCAAGGAAGTTCGTCAGTATCTCAACGGACGCACGGTGGTGGCGTTGATTCTCGGATCATTGCTGCTGGAGTTTGTGATCATGGTGGTTTTTATGATCAACGGCGGCGATGAAATCCGCGGATGTGGCCGGAATTTTTTCAGCAGCATTTTGTTTTTATTGTCACTGGCCTGTGTTTTCGGCATTGCGTTTCCCGTTGTCGGGCGCATTGCCCGGGAACGTAAGGATGATTCGTTCCAGCTTATCTACAACACGGCGTTATCGCCTTACCGGATTGTCAGCGGCAAGTTGCTTTCCTGTATGACCATCGTGGCATTGCTGGTCAGTCTTTGTCTGCCTTTCATGAGTGTGTCGTATTATATGCGCGGCATCGATATGTCGGTTATTATGAACAGTGTTTTTACTTTATTGCTGTGTTTGGTGCCGTTTATTCAACTGATGATTCTGTTGGGATTATTGTCGTCAAATTCGGTTTTGCGCTCTGTTGTCATAATTTTCACGGTAATGTTTTTCTTGTTTGTTCTAAGTCCTGGAGTAACGCCGCTTTTTCTCTTTGGCCATGGTGGTATGGGATGGACCGGTTCCTACATCTTTTGGCTTTTATGGATGGCATTGATTAGTCTGTTGACGACGGGAGGACTTTACCTGTTGAGTGTGGCGATAATTTCTCCTCCCGCCTCCAACCGGGCCACCCCGATACGCATTTATCTGGTTGTGTTGTGGGTTACAACACTACTGATCGCCGTCGGGGAAGCACTTTATCATCATAAGAGTATTAATTTGGAGATATGGACGACATGCATGCTGTTTCTTTTCGGCGGTTCCGGGCTGGTTTCCATTGTGGAGCGGGAGGTGCAGAGCGGTCGGGTTCTGAGCCGGGTGCCGTCCGGTTGGTTCCGGCGGGTCGTCTATTTTCTGTTTTCCACCGGGTTTGCCAACGGATTTATGTTCAGTCTGCTCTTTTTGCTCCTCACCGGGCTGTTATCGCTGGCGACGACAGGGGATATTCACGATTTATTCCGGTATAATAGGCCGGAAAAGGTTGGTTTCGGGACGGCGGTATATCTGATGGCATATGCCGGGCTGGCAATAGGGATAAAACATTTTTTACTGCGTTTCATCTCCCGGGTCAACATGATGGCCGTCATCGGCATCCTGATCTGCGGCGTCATCGGGTTGCCGGTGGCGGCCGCGGTTATTATCTATCAGGACAGTTGTTTTTTCGGCGACAGGCTGGCGCCGTTCATGATTCTCAATCCGATTATTTTCGCTTTCAGGAAATATTACACCGAGGGCATGATCTTCGCCATGATTTTGCTGGTATTTGCGCTGATTCTGATGTGGCCGACATTGCGGCGACAGATAAAACGGCATTTCCCGTCGCGTCAGGCTTCGACAACGGCAGCCGGGGCGGAAACGGAAAACGGCACGGATACGGCCGATGCGTAACGAGTATCGGCAATATCTTCGCACCGGAGCCGCCCGCGGCGCCGGTTTCGCTCTGGCGCTGCAATACGGTAATTTTAACGGCGGCAGCGGGTTCCGGCTCGGCCGCCGTTGCGGCAGTTCGTTGGAATTTATGGAACATCGCGATTATGCGCCGGGCGATGATCTGCGGCGGCTCGATTGGAATGTTTATGCCCGCACGGAACGGTTGACGGTTAAGCTTTATCGCGAGGAGATCAATCCCCGGCTGGATTTGATTGTCGACGGTTCGGCCTCGATGGCGTTGCCGGGTTCGGCCAAAGCGGAAGCGGTGCTCGGACTGGCGGCTTTTTTGGCCGCCGCCGCCGCCAATGCCGGCTATACGGTTCAGTCCTGGCAGAGCCGCGATCAACTCGAACCGGTGCACAACGGCAGCGGCGACCCCGGCCGGTGGGATCATCTGACGTTCGATGCCGCATCTTCCCCGGCGGAGGCGTTGTCCGGATTTCGCGGCGGTTTTCTGCATCAGGGGGTGCGGATTGTGCTCAGCGATCTGTTGTGGAATGGTTTGCCGGCGCATTTTCTGGGTAAAATCGGAGCCGGTTCCGCGGGGGTGATCGTAATTCAACTGTTGGCGGCGGCCGATCTCAATCCCGGGGTCATCGGCAATGTACGGCTGACCGATTCCGAAACCGGTGTGGCCGAGGAGTTGTTTCTGGATGCGCCGGCGGTGGAACGCTATCGTTCCGCGTTGGCCCGTCACCGGCAGCAGTGGAGCAATGCCTGTCGGGAAGCGGGGGTGATGATGATAACGATGACGGCGGAAGAATTGTTGGCGCAGTGGGATGTGCAGCCGTTGCTGGCGCGGGAGATTATTCGGGCCATATAAGGGCGATCTTGTTCCTGCCGCTATGCCGGGCGAGGGTTTTGTCTAACCATAAAATGATGAAAATGGCGAGAAAAGGGTAAAACAATAAATGATGGTGCTGAGCCATAAAATTTTTTTGCTGCTGTTGGCGGCAATACCGATATTGACGGTAATTTATTTTTTGTTTCGGCATTCCCGGCCGCTGGTGGTTTCCTCCCTGCTGCTGTGGTCCGATCAGCGTCCGGCCCGGCGTAGCGGCACGTTCTGGAAAAGAATGCCGTTGCCGCCGCTTTATTTTCTGGAAGTGCTGATTATTATCGCTCTGATGCTGGCCGCCACCGGACCGTTGCTGCTGCGGAAAGACGCCGCGGCGCCATTGACGCTGGTGCTCGATAATTCCTTTTCCATGCGGGCCGGAGCGCCGCAATCTCCGCGCGAACAGGGGCAACGTGAGATTTCCGCCCTGTTTCGAGCCATGACCGGGCGGAAGTTCCGGGTTATATTGGCCGGAACGGAGCCGCATCATCTCGGTAAATTCGTTACTGCGGCCGAGCTTGAGACCGCCTTGCGGCAGTGGACGTGCGATGAGTGTTGCGATTCGGTCGATGCCGCCGTGGCGCTGGCCCGGCGACTGGATCGCGACCATGGATCGATTGCAGTGTTTACCGATCGGATTCCGGCGGGCGGCTCCGACAAAATACCGGATAATCTATCCTGGCATGCGTTGGGAACGCCCGACGACAATCTGGCCATCGTCAATGCGTCCCGTCGCGGGAGTTCCGGGCATGATCGTGCTATGGTGATACTGGCCAATCCGGGCCGAAACCCGGGCCGGGCGATATTGACGGTGCGTTTTCCGGGCGGCTCCGGAACGCCGGTAACCCAGGCGGTGACGTTGGAGCCGGAACAACTCAAAAAAATATCGTTGGCTCTTCCCGCCGGAACCGGGGCGGTGGAATTTGCTTTGAGCGGTGACAAACTGGATTTCGACAATCGTGTTGTTCTGCTGCCGGAATCGCGGCCGCCGTTGCGAACCTCCCTGGCGATAAGCGACTCCCGGTTGGCGCAGGAGGTGCGGCGGGCATTGGCGGCCGGGGAGGAAACAGTGCTGGTCGATCACGATCCGATTCTGACTATTACCGACCGGAATCAGTTGCCGGAGACCGGCCGTTATCGCCTGTTTATCCGCAACGGGAAAACCGGGCGCAGCGCGGTGGCGCCGTTTACCGTCTGCTGTGGTCATCCGCTTTGCAATGGATTGGATCTGTCCGGGATTGTCTGGGGGGTTCCGGCCGGGGCGACGTTGCCGGGGTTTCCGTTGCTGGCGGCCGGGGATCAGCCGTTGCTGACCTTCAACCGTCGGGATACCGGCGGAGATTTTTACCTGGCTTTCGTTCCTGCCGCCTCGACGCTTCAGGATGCGCCCGCCTGGCCGATTTTATTCTGGAATCTGGCGGATTGGCTGAACGGCAAACGGCCCGGCTCTCCCCGCACCAACTTCCGTTGCGGGGAAAAGATTCCGTTCAATTCGCCGCCGACGGCAACGGGGGAGCAGCTCAAACTGACTGGAAACAATGGTTTTCAGCTGGTTCTGCCGCTTGTAACCGGGACGCAGCAACTGAATATCGATCGGCCCGGAACATACGATGTGACCGCCGGGAAATATCATTCCCGGTTGCAGGTCAATCCGTTGAATTACCGGGAATCGGATTTGCGCCATTGCGGCACGGGAACATTTACCGGGGAGAGAAGTGCGGCGGCGCAGCAACATGACTATCTCGATATCGCCTGGATACCCTTGTTGGCCGCCTTGCTGTTGTTGGTTCTGCATCAACTGATAACCGGGAGAAAAAAACATGTATTGCAGTAATCCGGTCTGGCTGCTGCTGGGGATTCCCCTGCTGATCTTATTGTTTTTACGGCCGCCGTCCCGGCGCGGTCTGGTGGTGCTGCGGGTGTTGTTGCTGCTGACGGTATTGCTGGCGCTGGCCGGACTTTCCATCTCGCGCCGCAGTGGGGAAGGGACGGTGATCGTGCTGGCCGACCGCAGTTTTTCGATGCCGGCGGATTCCGACCGGCAACAACGGGAGGTGTGTAACATATTGCAGAAGAGCTGTCGGAGGGGGCAATCCCTGGGCGTGATATCTTTTGCGGCAGCCCCGGTAATTGAAAAAATGCCGGATGCGCCGGGATTCGACGGTTTCCGGGCGGAACTGGACCGCAATCAGTCCAATTTGTACCTGGCCCTGAAAACGGCGCTGGCTTTGGCGCCGGACCGGATTCCAACCCGGATGGTAATTTTGTCGGACGGCAGTTGGACCGGCCCGGACCCGGCCGAAATGTTTGCCGTCGCGGCTTCGCGCGGAGTGCCGGTGGATTTCCGAAACCTGTCCCGTTCCGGGGTTCACGATCTGGCCATTGCCGGGATTCAGGTGCCACCGACGGTTCCGGCCGGGGATTTTTTCCCGATCGGCATAACCATCCGGGCTCCGGCGGCGCTGGAGGCGGAATATGTGATTCGTCGCAACGGGAAAACTTACGCTTCCGGCAAGGTTCGGTTGCGTAACGGCGACAACCCGTTCTTTTTCCGCGATCGTGGTCTGTCGCCGCAGGTGATCCGCTATGATTTTCGGATTCGGGCCCCCGGGAATACCGATCCGCGCCCGGAAAATAACCGGGCCGAATTTTTAGTCAAGGTTGACGGTTGCCGTCCCATATTGCTGTTGACAATGTCCGAACATTCCGGCCTGGGCCGACTGCTGCGTCGCTCCGGGATCGGCGTTGACGTCCGGCGGCCCGGCGAATTGGGCTATTCCCTGGCGGAACTGGCGGCGTATGCCGGAATCATCATCGAGAATGTTCCGGCGTCCCGGATCGGAGAATACGGTCTGGCAAATATGGCGGCGCTGGTGAAAAACGGCACGGTGGGATTGATGATGACCGGCGGGAAGAATTCTTTTGCCCTCGGCGGTTATTTCAAGTCGCCGTTGGATGAAATTCTGCCGGTGTCGATGGAATTGCGGCAGGAGCATCGTAAATTGTCGCTGGCGGTGGTGGTGGCGTTGGACCGTTCCGGCAGTATGGCGGCTTCGGTCGGTGGCGGCAGGACCAAGATGGATCTGGCGAATATGGCCACGCTGGAAGTACTGCAACTGTTGTCGCCACAGGATGAATTTGGGGTTTTTGCCGTGGACAGTGCGGCTCATGAAGTCATTCCGTTGTGTCCGGTGGTGCAGGCGCGCGATTATCGTGATAGAGTCCGGAATATTCAATCGATGGGCGGCGGAATTTTCGTTTACGAAGCCCTGAGCCGGGCGGCGGCAATGGTGTCTCGGGCGACCGCCGGAACCAGACATATTATTTTATTTGCCGATGCCGCCGATTCGGAACAACCCGGGAAATATAAGGAATTACTGCAAAAATGTGCCGCCGCCGGTATTTCCGTCAGTGTCATCGGACTCGGCCTTCCGACCGACGGTGATGCGCTCCTGCTCAAGGATATTGCTTTGCGCGGCGGCGGACAGTGTTTTTTCAGCGCCGAGGCGTCGGAGCTGCCGCGGCTTTTTGCCCAGGATACGTTTACGGTAGCCCGCAATACTTTTATTGAAGCGCGGACGAAAGTCGAGCTCAATGCGGCGTTGCGGTGGTTACGACCGCAGGGTTTTTCCGGCACTTTCGAGGTGGGGGGATTCAATTTGTGTTATCTTCGGCCCCAGGCCCGGGCCGGGGCGGTGACGATGGATGAATATCATGCTCCGATCGTGGCGTTCTGGTATGCCGGGGTCGGTCGGGTTCTGGCCTATGCCGGAGAGGTCGACGGGGAATTTACTGCACCGTTCAGTCGCTGGCCGGAGGCGGCCGATCTGCTGTTGGCGATGAGTCGCTGGACGTCCGGTTACGGCGGGGCCGTTCTGCCCGACAATATGTTGCTGACTCAGGAACAGGATCACGGGGTATGTCGGATTTGGTTGCATCTGGATCCCGAGCGCCGGCACGATCCGTTCCGACGGACGCCGGAGGTCTTGCTCCTGTCCGGGGCGCCAGGGAAAGCGCCGGTGTCTTCGCATCATTTGATGCGATGGGAAACACCGGATTCCCTGGTGCTGGAAATTCCGTTGACCGGCGGCGAAACCAGTCTGGCCACCGTTCAGATTGAGAATTTGCCGCCGCAGGTAATGGCGCCGGCCGTGTTGCCTTATTCCCCGGAATTTCGTCCGGCGCCGCACCGCGAGTACCGTTCCTCGCTGGAGCAACTGTGCCGGATGACCGGTGGCCGGGAGCGGATTGACCTGGCGGCAATCTGGCAGAATCTGCCGGAACACCGGTATTGGATTAATCTGGCGCCATGGCTGATTGTGGCGGCGGTATTGCTGTTGCTGCTGGAAGTGCTGGAGCGTCGAACCGGGGCGGTCGGGCGGTTCTGGGCTCGTTGCCGTCATCCTTTGCGCCGTGCCGCGGCAACGGTGCCGAAAATGCCGATGGCTTCATCGGCGTCGGTTCCGGAATCCCGGGCGGCGTCGAAGCGGGGCCGGAGGCATGGAGGTCGACGCCGGGTGAAACCGGAACGCGGCGCGGCTCCGTCGGAACCGCCGCCGGAACCGTCTTCGGCCGAAGACGAGGACAGCGCGCTTCTCGCCGCCCTCAATCGGGTCCGCCGCACAACCCGGAAGAAATAACCTTTTTCGGGATGGCGCAATAATCGCCTATTCCGAGACCGGTTTTGCGGTTTTCATCTTCATGGCGAGAAAATCAACTTGCAAGTTTCCTTTTTTTGATGTAAGTTTCCTTTTATGTTTTTTGGTTGATCAGAGATAAAAAACTATCATTATAATACTAAGAACAGAGAAAGGAAAGGGACTATGGCTCAGGAACTTCAGGGGTTATTGGACCGCATTCAGGAAGAAGGCCTGAAGAAGGCGACCGAAGAAAAGGAAAAGATTCTCGCCGCCGCGAAAACCGAGGCGGAAGGTCAGGTGAAAGCCGCGGAAAACGAAGCTGCCGTGGCCCGCAAAAAAGCCGCGGAAGATGCCATGGCCCTGGAAGAGCGCGCCAAAGCCGCCATCAATCAGGCCGCCCGCGATATTATCCTTGCTCTGAAAGAGGATTTGAAAAAGCGCCTTGCCAAAACAGTAAAAGCCGATATCGCCCAGACCATGACGCCGGAATTCATGGGTCAGGTGATATTGCAGATGGTTCATAATTATAAGGGTGCCGGCAGCGCCGGGCTGGAACTGCTGGTGGCGAAAAACGATCTGGACCGCATGACCGAACTTTGTCGCGGCAGTCTCGCCGCCGATCTGCGTGCCGATCCGGTCATCCGGATCGGTCAGGAAATCGGCTCCGGACTTAAAATCGGATTTTCCGGCGAAGATGTCTTCTTCGATTTCTCCGACGAAGCCCTCAGCGAACTGATTTGCTCCTATATCGGTCCGCGGCTGGCGGCCGTACTCGATTCGGATCGGAACTGATCGGCCCGGCCGATTAAAACGGGGAAGATGTTATGGCTGGATACTATTATCTGATCAGCTCCCTGCCGGCATTGGCGGCGGATGACAATCCGCCCATGACGCCGGACGAATTCCTCGAGCAATGTGCGGCGTGGTTGCCGGAGGACGAAATGGCGGAATTGTCCCGATTGTCGCTGGTGCCGACGGTGGCATTGCCTGTTGCGGCAGCGGCCCGGGCTTGGAACGACTGGGAGACCTGTCTGCGCAATGCCGTGGCCCGGCACCGGAGCGCTTCCGGACAGGATGTCGACAGTATTCTGCGTTACGAATTCGACTGTTACGACGAGATCGAATCCGGCGTTCAGGAGGCGTGGTCGCAATCGGATCCGCTGGAACGCGAAAAAATCCTTTATCGGCTGCGGTGGCATTTCCTCGACGATCTGGAAAGCGGACACAATTTCGATTTTCAATTGCTGGTGACCTATAAACTCAAGTTGTTGCTGCTGTTGCGTCGGCAGGGCTTCAACGCGGCGGCGGGACGTGATAGCTTTGCCGCGGCCGTGACCAGAATTGAACAGGAACCGGCGGAAAAAACGGAATAAGACAAAATTTAATAGGATAAAAACTGGGAGAAATGCGGTAATGCAGGATGCAAACACGGGAAAAATCGTCGGTGTCAACGGCAATATGCTGACCGTCGAGTTTGATACCAGTGTGACCCAGAACGAAGTGGCTTATGCTTTGTTGGGAGAACACCGGTTAAAAAGTGAAGTGATCCGGGTCCGCGGCAATCGCGCCGACCTTCAGGTCTTCGAAGATACGCGCGGGTTGAAAGTCGGCGACCGGGTGGAATTTACCGGACAACTGCTCAGCGTGGAGCTGGGACCGGGCCTGTTGACCCAGGTCTATGACGGATTGCAGAATCCGTTGAACGACCTGGCGGAAAAATCCGGGTTCTTTCTCCAGCGCGGCGTATATCTGCCGGCGCTGAACTATGAACGGAAATGGTCCTTTACCCCGCTGGCCAAGGTCGGCGACCGCATCAGCGGCGGCGATTGGCTCGGCTGGGTGCCGGAAGGCATTTTCAAACACTATATCATGGCCCCGTTCGGTTTGGGCGGCGCGTGGGAAGTGGTCAAGGCGGCCCCCGCCGGCGACTACCTGATTTCGGACGTAATGTTCCAATTGAAAAATGAAAAAGGCGAACTGCGCGATGTGACCATGGTGCAGCAGTGGCCGGTTAAAATTGCCATCAACGCTTATCGGGAAAAATTGTTGCCGGAAGAAACGCTGATTACTCAGATGCGTTCGATCGATACCTTTTTCCCGGTCGCCGTCGGCGGTACTTTCTGTACCCCCGGACCTTTCGGCGCCGGCAAAACCGTGCTGCAGCACGCCTTGAGCCAGTTTGCGGAAGCAGATATCGTCATTATCGCCGCCTGTGGGGAACGCGCCGGCGAAGTGGTGGAAATCCTGCGGGAATTTCCGCATTTGAGCGACCCGCGGACCGGCAAGACGTTGATGGACCGCTCCATCATCATCTGCAACACCAGTTCGATGCCGGTGGCGGCGCGTGAAGCGTCGGTTTATACTGCGGTGACGCTGGCGGAATATTATCGGGAAATGGGTCTGAAATGTCTGCTGCTGGCGGATTCGACCTCCCGCTGGGCTCAGGCGTTGCGCGAAATGTCCGGCCGCCTGGAAGAAATTCCCGGCGAAGAAGCGTTTCCGGCCTACCTGGAATCGTTGATTGCCGGGTTCTATGAACGTGCCGGGCTGGTCAGACTCAACAACGGCGAAACCGGTTCGGTAACCATCGGCGGTTCGGTGTCTCCGGCCGGCGGCAACTTCGAAGAACCGGTAACCCAGAGTACCCTGAAGGTGGTGGGCGCGTTCCTCGGACTTTCCCGCGAACGTTCCGATGCCCGCCGTTACCCGGCCATTCATCCGTTGGACAGCTGGAGCAAATACCTCAGCGTTGCGGCGCCGGAAAAACTCGATTTTGCCCGCAACCTGTTGCGCCGCGGCAACGAAGTCAATCAGATGATGAAAGTGATCGGGGAAGAAGGCACCCATATCAACGACTTTGTCATTTATCTGAAGAGCGAATTTCTCGACTACGTCTATCTGCAGCAGAACACCTTCGACAAGGTGGACGGTGCCTGCAGCAAGGAGCGCCAGATCTATGTGTTCGACAAGGTGTCCGCCATCCTGAGAGCCAAATTCGATTTTGACGACAAGGATCAGGCCCACCGTTATTTTCTCGAACTCCGTCAGATGTTCATCGACTGGAATTACGCTGAATTTGAATCCGAAGAATTCAACCGTCTGGAGCAGGCGGTCGATGAAAAATTGAAGGAGCATACTCATGCGTAAGGTATATCATCGTATTATTCAGATTGCCGGGATCGTGATTACCGTCGAGGCCGACGACGTCGCCTACGGGGATCTTGCCGAGGTGACCACTTCGCGCGGAACCTCCCTGGCCCAGGTTATTCGACTTCAGGACAGTAAGGTCTTTCTGCAGGTTTTTGCCGGCAGCCGCGGGATCAGCACCAATGACCAGGTTCGGTTTCTGGGGCATCCGATGCGGGTTTCTTCGTCGGAAAATCTGCTGGGCCGGATTTTTACCGGCAGCGGCAGGCCCCGCGATCATCGGCCGATGCTGGAAGATCAGTTGGTGGAAATCGGCGGGCCGTCGGTCAACCCCGCCCGGCGTATCGTACCCAAAAACATGATCCGGACCGGGATTCCGATGATCGACGTCTTCAACACGTTGGTCGAATCCCAGAAATTGCCGATCTTTTCGGTGGCGGGCGAACCCTACAACCAGTTGCTGGCCCGGATTGCCATGCAGGCGGAAGTCGACGTGATTATTCTCGGCGGCATGGGCCTCAAGCATGACGATTATCTCTTTTTCCGCAATACGCTGGACGAACACGGTGCGTTGTCCCGCTCGGTGATGTTCGTGCATACCGCGTCCGACCCGGTGGTCGAATGTCTGCTGGTGCCGGATATGTGTCTGGCCGTGGCCGAAAAATATGCCCTGGACGGCAAACGCGTTCTGGTGCTGTTGACCGATATGACCAACTTTGCCGACGCCATGAAGGAAATCGCCATCACCATGGAACAGATTCCTTCCAACCGCGGTTATCCCGGCGACCTTTACAGTCAGTTGGCGTCCCGTTACGAAAAGGCGGTGGACTTCGAAGGCGCCGGCTCCATCACCATCCTGGCGGTGACGACGATGCCGGGCGACGATGTCACCCACCCGATTCCGGACAATACCGGGTATATTACCGAAGGGCAGTTCTATCTGCGCAACGGCCGCATCGAACCGTTCGGGTCTCTCAGCCGGTTGAAGCAGCAGGTCAATTCCGACACCCGTTCCGACCACCGTACCATTATGGATACGATGATCCGGTTCTATGCCGACTATAAGGAGACACTGGAAAAGCAGTCGATGGGGTTTCAGATGAGCTCCTGGGACGATAAATTGCTGAAATACGGCGAATTGTTCGAAACGCGCATGATGGATCTTTCGGTGAATATTCCGCTGGAAGAAGCCCTGGATTTGGGCTGGAAAACCATGAAGGAATGTTTCGACCGGACCGAATCGGGGATCAAGACCGATTTGCTGAACCAGTATTGGCCGAAAGACTGATCCGCTTCTGGCGTTAATCAATTCGGAGCAGGAATATGCCGAAAGTAAAATTCACCAAAACCGCGCTCAAGGCGCAACGCGATGCCCTGAAGCAGTTTACGCGTTTTCTGCCGACGTTGCAGTTGAAAAAGCAGCAGTTGCAGATGGAAATGCGTCTCTGCCAGGCCGCGTTGAGCGAAAATGAGGGGCGCGAAGCCGATCTCCGGCGGCGGCTGGATCACTGGATCGCGTTGTTCGGCGATGTTGACAGCACCGGACGGTTGTCCCGCCTGGTGGTGCGCGAAGCGGTCGAAACCGGCGAGAAAAATATTGCCGGCGTCGATGTGCCGACCTTCAGGGAAGTGCGCTTTGCCGATATCCGTTACGACCTCTTCATTGAAGAGCCGTGGTTTGACGATGCCATTGTGATGCTCAAACAGATTCTCAGCGTTCGGGCCGAACACGAAATTCTGCAGCGGCAGTATGATCTGCTGGCGATGGAATTGCGCACGACGACCCAGCGCGTCAATTTGTTTGAAAAAGTGAAGATTCCCGAATGCCGCGCCAATATCAAACGAATCCAGATTTTCCTGGGTGATATGAGCACCGCCAGCGTGGCGCGCTCCAAAATCGCCAAGAAAAAGTCGCAGGAGGTGGCGGCATGATCATAAAAATGTTTAAAACCGTATTGCTGTGCCTGGCCTCCGATCGTGAGGCGGCGTTGCAGCGGCTGCAGGAACTCGGCGTGATGCAGGTGGAAATCCTCCGGAAAGCCGAGTCGACGGACCGTCCCGCGCTGGAAAATAAGGTGGCGGATCTGGGCAAGGTCATTAATATGCTGACCATGAGCAAACCGGAAAAAGGGGACACGCCGCTCCAGATGTCCGGGGAAGAGATTGTCGCGGCCACCTTGCAGCTGATGGAAATTATTGCCGAGGCAAGTAAAAATCTCGTTCAATTGCGCCGGGATCGCGAAAAACTTCTGCCGTGGGGTAATTTTTCGTTTCAATCTCTGGCCACGCTGGAAAAAAACGGCATCCATGTTTATCTCTGCACCGGTACGCCGGCCGACCTGAAAGCGGCGCAGGCTCATGGCGTTGGTGAAATTATTCACGAAGAACGCGGGAAGCTCTGTTTTGCGCTGATTACGGAAAAGACGGTCGATATGGCGACATTGCCGCTGGCCGGGGTTCCAACGGGAATATCCCTGCGCGAGTGCGAAGAAAAAATCGCGACCCAGCAACGGGCGCGGGAAGCGGCGGAACAACAGCTCGCTCATCTTGCCGTCGGGTTGCCGGAAGTTCGGGCGTATGAAACGGAACTGCAGGATCAACTGGAATTTCTCAATGCCCGCGACGGGATGACTTCCGCCGGTGAACTTTGTTACCTGCAAGGGTTTGTTCCGGAACCGGAATGCGCCCGTCTTCGGGAAGAAGCCCGCAGGAACGGGTGGGCGCTGGAACTGGAAGCCGCCGACCGCCACGATCCGATGGTGCCGACGCTGATTAAAATTCCGAAAATGTTCCGGATCATCGAACCGATGATGAAATTTCTCGGAATCGCGCCGGGCTATGACGAAATGGATGTCAGTATCTGCTTCCTGTTTTTCCTGAGCATTTTCTTCGGGATGATTCTCGGCGATGCCGGGTATGGACTGCTGATCTTCATTCCGGCCACTATTGCCGGTTTCAAGTTGCGCCAGCCGGAAGTCCGGCGTGGACTCCGGCTGATGCAGGTGTTCGGCGCGGTCACCATTATCTGGGGCTGGCTGACCGGCGCCTGGTTCGGGCTGGACGCTTCCCGGCTGCCGCATTTTATGCGGGGTATCCACTGGTTTACCGATCCGGCCACGCGGGACAGCCATATTCAGTTGCTGTGTTTTACGCTGGCCATCATGCATCTGACGACGGGACGGCTCTGGAAGGCGATTATCCACTGGGGTTCGATTCGGGCGGTGTTGGGCGAGATCGGCTGGACGCTGATCCTGTGGGGAAACTTTTTCCTCACCCTCAAATTGCTGGTTTTCCCCGGGCCGATTCATGATTTCATTCTTTATTTGTATATTGCCGGACTGGCGCTGGTGGTTCTGTTCGGGGTCAACTGGCGCGATATGGGCGAAGTCTTCAATTTCCCTTTCGGGGTGATTGGCACCTTTGTCGATATTTTGTCCTACATCCGTTTGTATGCGGTGGGGATGTCGGGCATGTACATTGCCAGCAGTTTCAACGGCATGGCCGGGGACATCTTTTCCCTGGCGTCCTCACCGGCGACAATGGCATTGTTCATTGTGGTCGGGGTGTTGATTCTACTGATCGGACACGGGTTGAATCTGGCCTTGTGTTTCATGGGCGTACTGGTTCATGGCGTCCGGTTGAACACACTGGAATTTTCCAACCACATCGGTCTGCGCTGGGCGGGCCGGCCTTATAAAGCTTTTTCCAAACAACAGAAATAATTATCAAGGAGAACAAAAATGTCACTTTCTTATGAAACGATGAATGCCCTGTGTATGGCCGGCGGCTATGCGGCAATTGCTTTGGCGGCGGTAGGTTCCAGTTTGGGAACCGGAATGGCGGGGATGGCCGCGGTCGGCGCGTGGAAAAAATGCTACGCCCAGAACAAACCGGCGCCGTTCTTGTTGCTGGCCTATGCCGGAGCGCCGTTGTCCCAGACTATTTACGGCCTGATTATGATGATCTTCATCAAGAATCAGATTACCGCGGCTATTCCGGCGGCGGGGGTAGCGTTGACGGCTGACGTGGTTGGCAAGGCGCAGTATGCACTGGAATGTTGGCCGCTTTTCCTGATTATGGGGATTGTTGGCGGGATTGCCATGGGTATTTCGGCCATGTATCAGGGCAAGGCGGGAGCAGCGAGCTGCGTGGCCTATGCGGAAACCGGCAAGGGATTTGCCAATAATCTGATGGTGTTGGGGGTCGTTGAAACGGTGGCGATCTTCGCGTTGGTATTCTGTCTGTTGGCCATGCCGAGCGGCAACAAAAATATTGCTGCGGCCAAAGCCGGACCGGTGGCGGTTCAGGTGCAGAAGTAAGCGGAGAATAACCGCATTTTACGGAAAAAACCGGGCGTCATGCCCGGTTTTTTTTGTCGCGGTTCGGTTATGAAATGACGTTGTTATTGGGCGTCGTCATGTCGCCGTTATTTGGCCGTCATTCGGAGTAAACGTTTATCGGGCCAGGGGATGAAGGTCTTTCTCCTCCAGCGCCAAAGCCTGGATCAGCGGGGATAGCTGTCGTAGTTGCGACATGGCGACGAGCGCATGGGCATCGGAGCCGAACACAAAACGGCAGCCGGCTTGTCTTGCCAAGGTCAGCACGCGCAACGGCGTGGCGAGGTTCCAGGTTCGCCGGATGCCGCCAGGCGGCGGCGGCAGGTAAACCGGGGTAATTTCAACGGCCACGTCTGCCGCGGCGGTTTCCTGAAATACTTCCAGAAAAATTTTGTCCGGTATTGCCGCTATTGCCGGTTCGTAATATTCCCAATAGCCCATCGGCATGAAAACGTGAGGGATGATATTGGCCAGATGGCTGCGTACCGCCGCCAGAAACATGCGGATCATATGATCGCCCACCCCCTGCGGCGTAACGGTTGTCGGCTGGTCCACCAGAGCGCGGAAATGAAAATGATTGGCGGCGAGAATGACGTAGTCGCAACGGGCGGCGAAACGGCGGTCGATGGAAAACCGTCCGGGACCGAAAGTGTCCGCCTCACAGCCGCGCAGTACGACCGGCGGCGGGGTTATGGCGGCAATGGCGCGGTTCCGGACCGCAAAGCCGGCGCGGTTCGGTTGCCAGCCGGCCGGAACGGTATCGGACTGGAGCCAGGCGTGATCGGCCATGCCGATTTTTCGCAGACCCATTTGCCGGGCGGCGGCCACCAGATTGGGAATGGTCTGATTGACATCCGTGCAACAGGGCGACAGCCGGGTATGGAGATGAAGATCGTGATTGGGATTTATCATCCGTAACCCCCATGGTCAGTGTTCCGATTATGCCGTGGTCGTCGCCGGACCGACCGGAAAAAACGACAACAAATATTTGGGAATTTCTATTGCAGGCCCAACAGCCGGGCGGCGTTATCATATAAGATAAGTTCTTTTTCTTCTTCCCGCAACGGCAAGGCCAGAAATTTTTCCAGTGATTCACGCTGACTTTGCCACGGGGCATCGGTTCCGAAGAGGATATGAGCGGCGCCGTGTCGGGCGATGATCCGTAACAGCAGTTCGTCATCGATGCTGCCGAGAGTAAACGCCAGATCCAGATACACCGGCAATCCGGCCAGATGCGTTTCCACGTCCTGCCACATACCCCAGGAACCGAGATGAGCCAACACCAGAGTCAAAGCCGGATAGCGGCGATGCAGTTCCGCCAGCATGGCCGGATTGGAGTTGGCCGGCGGGTCGAACGCAATGTCGTTGCCGGCGTGGGTCAGGACGAACAACCCGTTGGCAATACATCCTTCCCAGATCGGATGCAACCGGGGATCGTCAATGCGAAAACGCTGATACTCGGGATGCAGTTTGATTCCTTTCAACCCCAAGGATCGAATCCATGATAACGTCCGATCCGGATGCGGGTCGGCGGGATGAATGGAGCCCAGCGAATAGACCGGTGCGGCATTGTTGGCCGCGGCCCAGGCATTGATGCCACGAATATTTTTCGGGGTATTGGCCAACGGCAGATTCAGGGAAGCCGTGATACCGGCTTCCGTCATCGACCGTTTCAATCCCGCCATCGTTCCGTCGAAAGAGGGATGCAATCCCAACGGACCGACGGCGCCGATGGCGCGTTCCGCCACTTTTTCCGGATAGCAGTGGACGTGAAAATCAAAAACCCGTCGCGACGTCGTCATGGCTACAACTCAAAGTTGCTGCAGCCATTCCACATTCGGGAAGAAACTGCGCAGAAATTCCCGCATGATAATGCCCAGATGTTCGTCGTCGAACTTCCAGGCGATGAAATCGTCGCCCATCGCTTCGCGCACATTGGTCTGATCGAAGATGATCCGGGACGAATAATACGGCAGCAGATCGCCCAGGAAACGGGAAATCAACTTTTCATCCGCCGTCGGATTTTCCACCTTTTCCATGACTTTGACGCCGCGGATTTTCAACGTGTTGCTGATGTTCCGCGCAATGTCATGCACCGAAACCGGGCTGTTGCCGGTAATATGATAGGTTTTGTTGCAGACCGGTTTGGAAAACAGCGAGAAAATTGCCCGCTGGACATAATCGATCGGCACAAAGTAAACCGTTTCCGACGGATAGGTTTCAAAACGCAGATCCATTTCCATCCAAGCGGTCGGATCGAGCTTTAGTTTGGCGCAATGATGCTTTTTGAGTTTGGCCATGAACTCCAGAATACGGTAGAACGCCAGCGGCCGCCGTACTTTGCCGTCGCTCAGGCGGCCGACGATGATCGAAGGACGGTAGATGGTGAAATTCAATCCTGATTTGCGTACCATCGTTTCCGAATCGAATTTGCTGTTTTCATAGGAGTTGTTGAAGCCGGAATTGATCAGTTCGTCTTCTTTGGCCACGCCGACGCGTTTGCCGGCCACATAGGCGGTGCTGACGTAATGAAATTCCTTGACCTGAAGCCGACGCGCCAGCTCCAGCATCTTCATCGTGCCCTGATAATTGATGTTATAAGTCTTCTTTTCCAGGTCCTTGCCGAGGTTGACATCGGCGGCGCAATGGAAAATGATCGAAACGCCGCGACAATATTCATTGGCGGCCAACTCGGCGGCATTCGTGGTCAGCAGATCGCCTTCGATCACATCGATTCTGGAAAGAATGTCATCCGCGGCGGCGGGGATTCCATCGAAA
>JAQUZV010000208.1 GCA_028691155.1 Victivallales bacterium | reverse complement strand
GGGAGACTTTTTCCCGGCGGCCTCGGGGTTGTCCTTGGCCGTATTTTTCTTAAACGTTGTCTTAATTTTGGCATTGCCGGCGGCGATTCCGGCTTCCGTCCGGTCGGAAGCATTCTTGATATCCTTGCCGAGCTGCGCCACATTGTTTTCGAGTTTTTCGGCGGTTTTCTTGATATCGGCGTTGACGGCAGCAATTTTGACTTCCGCCGACGAACCGTCGGCCGCCGGTGCCATTACGGTCGAGATCAGGATTCCAGACGCCATAATTGCCGGTAAATATTTCATGCATTCACTCCTGTTTCCGGTAGTTGTCTCCCCCGACCGGCCACCACGACAAACGGCCGCAGTAGAAACATCGCACCTTTTTCGCTTGACTCAGCCGGAAAATAATTTTCCCATTGTTCTAACCCATCCGCCCCTCCCCCCAATTAACCCGCGTCCTCACCATAACGTAAATTTCAGCGCCATCACCACCAATAGGGTGAAAGTTATGGCCCGCGAGACCTTGCGGTTGAGCCGCGGCAACAACAACAACCCCACTCCGGCACCAAGTACCGCCATAATCACCCCCGCGCCGCCAAGCATCAGATTGACCCCGGCGAATTTATGCCCCGTCATCAAAACCAGCAGCCTGGCCGCCGTTCCGGCCGCCAGTCCCGCCTGCACACTGGCCACAAAACGCGCATGCACGAAATTCTGGGAAGAGAAATAAGCCACCACTGGCGGTCCCCCGGAAGCAAAAGCCCCGGACATGGCCCCGGAAAGCAGTCCGGCAGGAATCCCCAACCACAACGGATGCCAGGCCTTCCCCTTCAACAACGGCAGAAAACGCTGAACCACCGCCGCCAGAAGAATAACCCCCAACACCCGGCGAAAACAAACCGGATCGGAATGAACCAGAAAAAATATCCCCAGCGGCGCCCCGATCACGGCACTCAACAATAAAGGAGTAATCCGCTCCAGACGGAAATGACACCGCAGCCGCCACAAAATGAACAGATTGATCGCCAAACTGGGCCAGGCCAAAATAATCGAGGCATCTTTCAGGTCAATTATCCATGACAACAGGGCAATCGCCACCATGCCGAACGCAAAACCGCTCAAGCCCTGAATCATGCCAGCCACCATAATCACCACCATGACCGCCGCTGTTTCCCACGACATCACTACACTCCAGGCATTTTCCGCATCACTTGGTCCAACCGCCAACGATTACGGCGCCTGATAATTATTCGGACCGCCATGCTTCTTGAACTCGCGGTACAGCAGAATCCCCATCCCGCCGGTAAGGAAACACCCAATTCCGGCCACCAAAAACAGGTAAATATACTTATGCCCGGTATAGTCCAGCATAACCCCCAGCACCGGCAACCCCACCATTGTGCCCAATGACCGGATGATTTCCCCGGCCGAAGACATCGAGCCAAAGTCCTTTTGCGGCAAGAGCTTCGGCAATAAAGACGCCGCGCCGTTGAAGTAACATCCCGCAATGCCGACACTGATGACAAAGAAAGTCAAAAAGGTTTTCGGCCCGATCACGAAAAAATACCCCGACAACGCCACCACACCATAAACAAAAATCATGATAACCCCCACCCGCAACGGATGAATCCTATCCGCCAGCATCCCCATCGGATAGGACAACACCAGTGAAAGACCGAACGTCGCGGCAATCGCCTTGCCGTAAGTATCCATAGAAATATGCATGTGGGTGGCATATAATACGGCAAAACTGGATACCGGCGACATCGCAATAATGGCCATGGCGTAAAATCCCAACACCAGACAATAGTAGGGATTGGAAAAACTAAGCTTCATATATTCCACGGTCGCGGCAAGTTTGCCGCCACTCGCCGGTTCCGGCGCCGGATACTCGCCCTCTTTGACGAACAGGCACATGATCATGAACCCCAGAGTGTAAATGATACAAACCCCCAGAAAAAGATATTGCGGATGAGTGGACGCAAAACCCAGAAACCACCAGTTGAAAACAATCCCCGACCCCAAACTGATGCAGCGGAACAGACCGTAAAAACGCCCCATCACTTCATGCGGCACCACATCGTTAACCAACGCCGTGAACAATGCGCCCGCCATCACCGAGGAAAATTCGAATACCGTCCAGCATACCCCCATCATCCACAGCACGCCACGCTCCGGGGTCGAACAAATCCCGGACTGGGCCAGGAACTTGCCCAAAACCGGACTGTACGCCATCCCGATAATCGCCACGGAGGCCACCGGCGTCATTAAGGTCAGATACGGGATCCGTCGGCCCCACCGGCTGCGGCACCGGTCGGAACGGTAACAGATAATCGGGGTCAGAACCATCCCCAACGCCGCCGGCATCGACATGGTCAAAATCGCACTGAGCGTGTCCGACGCCCCGTACTCCTTGATCAACAGCTGTACAATCTGGATAATCGAACGTTCTTTGAGCGACCAGGAAAAATCCCCCAGCAACAATAAAAGAAACAGGGTAATCAATCCGCTAAAGGTGTAAACAAGGGTCCCATTGCGCCAGCGTTTTTGGTCTTTCATCAGGTTCTCCATTATATTGAAAAAATAAATTTATCACCAAAACCAACTCCAGAACGCCGCCAATCCGCCCGCCACGGCAAACCTGCGGTCGCCGGACACTTCCATGCCACACCCCCAAATGCACCATGAAAACCAACCGCTATCATCATCAAACAGCCGAAACGGAAAACCACTAAGAACAAGAATATTATCCGCATCGTCTTCGTTCCCGACAATGGGTTCCGATTCCCGGGCTTCGGCTTGAAAACAATCCGACGGCGCCTCTATCGTCCCGGGCACCGGCTCTCCCGCGAGGGCGATAAAGACACCGCTGACAATACTCCTCTGCGCTACGGAGCCTGATAGTTGTCCGGCCCGCCGTACGCCATAAATTTGCGGTACAGGAACAGTCCTATCAAAGCGGCCAGGAAGCAGCCGACACTGGCGATCAGAAACAGATAGACGTAATGATGGTTGGTCCAGTCCAGAAACCAACCCAACACGGGCAGATAAATCATCATGGCCAACGATCGGATAATCCCTTCCCCCGAAGACATGGTGGCAAAATTATCCTGCGGCAGCAGCCGCGGCAACAGCGCCGCCGTCCCGTTGAAGAAAACCCCGGCCGTAGCAATACAGAGGACATAAAAGATCAGGAACGTCATCTTGGTCGTTACTGTAAAATACCCGCAAATCGCCACCAATGAATAAACAAACATCAGGAAAATCGCCACCTTCAACGGATGGATTCGATCCGCCAGCATCCCCATGGGATAGGAAAAAACCAATGACAGCCCATACGTAATCGCGATCGCCTTGCCAAAATGATCCATGGAAACATCCAGGCTTTTCGCATAAAACATCCCATAATTGGCAAATGAAACCATTCCCAGCCAAGTCATGGTGGAAAAACCAAAAACCAGCAGATAATAAGGTTTCGAAAAGCTGACCCGCAGGTATTCCCCAACGGCCCCAAACCCGCCTTTCCTCGCTTCCTCCGGTTCCTCGGGATAAGTCCCTTCCTTGACTCCGAAGCACATCACCAGAAAACCGACGGTGTAAATTATACAGACGCCAAGAAACAGGATTTTAGGATGAGTGGAAGCAAAACCGAAAAACCACGCATTGAAAATAATTCCCGCGCCCAAACTGATACAGCGAAAGGCCCCGTAAAAACGTCCCAACATCTGATGCGGCACCACATCGTTAACCAACGCCGTGAACAATGCCCCCGCCACTACCGATGAAAATTCGAAGAGAGCCCAGAAAATTCCCAACATCAACAACGTTGCGTTCGTCGCGGAATAACTCGTGTGCTGCGCAATATAATCGCCAATGTCACTGCTGTATGCCATCCCGACAATCGCCACGGAAGCCACCGGCGTAAGATAAATCAGATAAGGGATCCGCCGGCCCCACCGACTGCGGCAACGGTCGGAGCGATAACACGCAATCGGGGTCAGGATCACCCCCAGCGCCGCCGGTAATGACATCGTTAAAAGAGCATTAATTGTGTCCGACGCCCCGGACTCCTTTATCAGCAACTGCAGGATCTGGCCAACGGAACGATCCTTGAGAGACCAGGCAAAATCTCCCATCAACAGTAAGAAAAACAGCATTATTAACCCGCTTGAGGTATAGATAAGTGTCCCGTTGCGCCAAACTTTCTGGTCGTTCATTTAACGTATCCCCGTATTGTAAAATTAAATCTCATCTCCGGGGCCAACGTCGGAAACCCAGAAATCAATCGGTTTGTTTTGTTTACAGCATTGTCATTTCCATTTTCTGTTCCACCGCAACACAGGAAGCATTTAATCTTCTCGCCGCCAACAGCAAATCCCTGTTTACCCCCGCCCCAAAGTCGTAATATCTCTACCGGCAATAATTTCAATTTCCAACCCCAAATTAACATATTCTTAACGCACTTCATCTTGGCAGAAATTTACTTCCTGGGAGTCATGCGGGAAAACAGCAACGACTGGAAATGGAAATTACCGAAGTA
>JAQUZV010000207.1 GCA_028691155.1 Victivallales bacterium | reverse complement strand
GGTGCCCTGACCCGAACCATCAATGCCTATGCCAAAAGTGCCAATCTGATTAAAAATGAAAAGGGCATGACCGGCAACGACGTCCGGGAAGGACTGGCCGCGGTGATCAGCGTCAAGCTGCCAGGGCCGCAGTTCGAAGGCCAGACCAAAACCAAACTCGGCAACAGCGAAGTGCGCGGCATCGTCGAATCCGTCGTCAATGACGCCCTGAGCGAATACCTGGAAGAAAATCCGGCCGTTGCCAGAGAAGTCGTAACCAAGTCCCTGACCGCGGCCCGCGCCCGCGAAGCCGCCCGCCGCGCCCGCGAACTGGTGCAGCGCAAGGGCGCGCTGGACGGATTTTCCCTGCCCGGCAAACTGGCTGACTGTTCGGAGCGGGAACCGTCGCGCAGCGAACTGTACATCGTCGAAGGCGATTCCGCCGGCGGCTCCGCCAAACAGGGTCGCGACAGTTCATTTCAGGCCATTCTGCCGATCCGCGGCAAACTGCTCAACGTGGAAAAGGCCCGAATTGACAAGGTGCTGGAGAACAAGGAAATCCAGTCCCTGGTGGCGGCAATCGGCTGCGGCATCGGCGAAGACGATTTCGACGTGAGCAAGGCGCGTTATCATCGCATTGTCATCATGACCGATGCCGATGTCGACGGATCGCATATCCGCACCTTGCTGCTGACATTTTTCTACCGCCAGATGAAACCGTTGATCGACGCCGGTTACGTCTATATCGCCAATCCGCCGCTGTTCAAAGTTCAGCGCCGCAAAAAAGAACGCTATATCGACACCGAGGAGCAACTGGACCATTTCCTGATTGAACTGGGTTGCGACGATGTCGAAGTCCGCGACACGGTCGGCAATCAGATGGCAATGGAGCGGTTGCGGCAACTGGTCGAACTGTATCTGGAAATCCAGCAGGTCGGCGTCGGGCTGAGCCGTCACGGCCTGTTGGCGGAAGATTATTTTGCCCGGGTCAAAGACGGCAACCGCTTCCCCTCCGTCAAAATCAACGTCCGGGAAAAGGACGGCACCATCAGTGAGCACTACGCCTATAGCGACGAAGAAGCCGCCGCCATCGTCACCGAAGCCAGGGATCGTCTGAAACCGGCGAACGTTCCCCCCGGCGAAGAGGAGGAATATGCCGTGGCGCTCAATGCCGCCATCGACGTAATTCAGATCGTCGAAGCCAAAGCCTGCACCGGTCTGGCGGAACAGTTGACCCGACACGGTATCGCCGTCACCAACATTTTCTCCGGCAAGGAGCCGCATTGCGAACTGACCACCGCGGACAAACAAGTGCAGATATATTCGTTGCGTGAACTGTTCGAAGCCATCAAAAACAACGGGCGCAACGGGATGAACATCCAACGCTATAAAGGTCTGGGGGAAATGAACGCCGAACAGTTGTGGGAAACCACCATGGATCCGCAATACCGCAAAATGATCAAAGTCACCATGGAAGATGCCGTGGAGGCGGAACGGCTGTTTACACTGTTGATGGGCGATGTCGTGGAACCGCGCCGCGAATACATCGAATTGCACGCGGCCGGAGTCAAGGACCTCGATATTTAATCCAACCATTTACGTTCAAAGGGAAAAATAAGATGACCGAAGAAGCCAAAACGGAACAAGAAAGCACCCGAGTGACCGCGCCCAAGCGGGATACCGTGGCCCGGGATAAAAACCTGCAAATCGCCATCGGCCAGATCGAAAAAGAATACGGCAAGGGTTCGATCATGCGTCTGGGCGACCGTAATGCCGTCAACGAAGTCCCCACCATCAGCACCGGAGCGCTGTCATTGGATATCGCGCTGGGCGTTATGGGGGTCCCGCGCGGACGCATCATTGAAATCTACGGACCGGAGTCTTCCGGCAAAACCACCTTGTGCCTGCATATCATTGCCAATGCCCAGCGGGCCGGCGGTATCTGTGCCATCATCGACGCCGAACATGCCCTGGATCCGCTTTATGCCGAGAAAATCGGCGTCAATACCAAAGAACTGCTGATCTCCCAACCGGATTGCGGAGAGGACGCCCTGAACATCGTCGATTCCCTGGTCCGCAGCAATGCCATCGACGTGTTGGTCATCGACTCGGTGGCGGCGTTGGTGCCCCGGGCGGAAATCGAAGGACAGATGGGGGACTCCCATATGGGACTGCAGGCCCGGCTGATGTCCCAGGCGTTGCGGAAACTTACCGGCGCCATCAGCAAAAGCCGCACCTGTTGTATCTTTACCAACCAGATTCGGGAAAAGATTGGAGTGATGTTCGGCAACCCGGAAACCACGACCGGGGGCAATGCCCTTAAATTCTACAGTTCGGTGCGGATGGAAATCCGGAAAATCACCGCCATCAAAAGCAGTTCCGGCGAAGTTATCGGGAACCGGACCAGAGTCAAAATCGTCAAGAATAAAATGGCGCCGCCGTTCAAAATTGCCGAATTCGATATCAATTATTCCGAAGGTATTTCGCGTTCCGGATCGGTACTCGATGTTGCTACCGACATGGGACTGGTGGAAAAACGCGGTTCCTGGTTCTCTTTCGAAAACGAACAACTCGGCCAGGGCCGGGAACAGACCAAAGAGGCCATTTCCGCCAATCCGGAATTGCTGAAACGGATTCTTGACCAGATCCGGGAAAAACTCAGTCAGAACCAGTAACTGCCGGCAAGGACAGGTCAATTTGCGGAAGTGGAAAAAATATTTGTGGAGCCTGTCGGCCGCAACGATGCTGGTCGCGACGGGAGCATCCGCCGGAGTGCGCGAATATCGTGACCGCGCGCTCGGCGACCAGGCGTTCAATGATCATGACTATCCCCAGGCGGTGCGGTTCTACCGCCGCTATCTGGAAGATGCCGGCAAGGATGAAACCGCCGGCATCGATGCTTCGCGCCGGCTGGTTTCCGCGCTGTTGCGGGACGACCATCCCGGCGAAGCCCTGGCGGTATACCGTCAGTTGAAGCTCAAACTGGGACACAACGCCGACGTGGAAGACCGGTTGGTGGAAATCGAAGTGTTGACCGCCGGGGGCAAACTGGCCGAAGCCAAAACCCGGGCGGAAGAACTGCTTCACAGCATCAATCAGGAAGGAAACGAATATATCCGCGCCCTGGATTTGCTGGGCAATATCCTGCTGCGGATGCAACGCTGGCAGGAAGCGGAAAATGTCTATGCGCTGCTGGAACGCAGTGTTCCGGGCACCCCATGGGAATACCGGGCATTTTGCCGCCGGGTCTATGCCATGATCATGTCCGGCAACTACAAGGAAGCGGGCAAGGCGCTGACGCTCAATCTGCGGATCGCCGATTCACCGGAAAAGACCGAAGCCAAGGGACTGAGTCTGCTGTTGCTGCTCAAGGAAAACCGGCTGAAGGAGTTTGCGGAAATTTATCCGACCTTGCGGCAGTCGCTGGAAGTGCTGCCCAATGCCGTATGCTACGAAGCCATGATGTTGGCCCATGATAAATTTCTCGCCGCCGGAAACGGCCTCCGGGCCACGGCGTATCTGGCCGATGCCTTCGGCTATGCGCCGGATGCCGCCCGCCGCAAGCAGGTACTGCGACAGCTGATCGACGAATATGTCAAAGCAGGGAAACCGACCGACGCCGCAACTGCCTGCACCAAATATCTGGATTACTACCGCAATGCGCCGGAAGCGCCGACCATTCGCATGGAACTGGCCGCCATTCTGTTCCGGCAAGGGAAATATGATGAAGCCATCGCCGCCTACACGCTGGTGATGAACAATCCGGCGGTCGAACTGAAGCTTCGTCTGACGGCAGCCAAAAGCATCGGCTCGATTCTGGCCACGGAAAAGAAATATGCCGCCGCCGCCAAGGCATTCGAATTCATCCGTCACAATGGGATAACCAAAGACGAGCAGGCGGAGGGCATGGTGTTGCAGGGCCAGTCCTATTACAATCAGGAACTATACCGCCGGGCCATTTTCACCCTCCGGGAAGCGGCGGAGAGTTCGCCGCACTACCGACCGCTCGCACTGCACTGGATCATGCGCAACAACATTCGGCTCAAGGAATACGACGCCGCCACCAAAGTGCTGGAAGAATTGAACCGCCTCTCCTGTTCCCGGGAACTGCAGGCGGAAAATGCCTATTATGCGGGCTACATTCTGGATCAGACCGGACAGAGCAAGACCGCCGGTGATGCCTACGAACGCTATGCCCGTAATTTCCCCGATGCCGCCGAAGCCCCGACGGCACTGTTCCGGGCCGGGGAACTGGCCCTCACCGATCAGCGTTTCGCCGTGGCGGCACGGATCTTTGCCGATTTTTCCTCGCGTTATGCCGGCAATAAACTGGAACCCGCCGCCCTGTACAAACAGGTCTATGCCCTGTTCTGTGCCGATAATGCCGCCGCCGCGGTCAAGATCACCGCTCACCTCAACCAATCGTTTCCGGCCAGTCCCTATACCGTCGCCGCCGATTTCTGGGAAGTGGATTACACCCGCGACCAGGGCGATTACCCCAAAGCGGAAGCCCTGCTCGAGGCCATGTCCCGCCGTTTTGCTTCCCGTACCGAAGTTCTCCATCAGATTCTTTAC
>JAQUZV010000206.1 GCA_028691155.1 Victivallales bacterium | reverse complement strand
CCGTACAGATACACCGATAGGGAGTGCTCACCGGCGTCACCGCCACCGGCGTCAAATCATAAACAGCCATAATCATTATCCTTATCTTCACCGGAAAATCGCACGTTTCCCGGCATTTTTCTCAACCCGAACTCAAACCGCCACCGCGCCCGATGCCGGGATACGATGCCGTTTCCACTCCTCAGTCATCTTCCGCAACTTCAATCGTATCCTGCCGCAACCGTACCGACGGCACCGGATCGTAACCGATGTCCACCCATTCGCCGTCATGGGAGATCGAGGCTCTGCCCGCTTCAATCACCAATTCATTGATACTGCTGTTGCCGGGCGTGGCGATAAGACCGCGCGCCTCCGTGTCCCGAATCATCTGCTGCCGGACGGTATGCGCTTCTTCCGGAGCGAGTCCGTCCGCCGCCGTTTCGATTTTCCGCATCACGGCAATAATGGCGGCAATCGAGTCGAAACCGTAACCGACCGGCTGCAATCCCGGGCCGTCCCAGCTTACCAGACGGTAAAAATCGGGATTGACATAGTTGTATTGCGAGCCGGTCCCGCCGAGTAGATCGAGATAGCAGTGGTCGACGCCGCGATACTGGTCGTCGTGCCGGATCAGGCCGCCACGATCGGCGCCTTCGCAATACATCACCAGTCCCTGATCGTTGCTGCCGGCGCCGGCGTCGGGATAACCGAGACCGTCGCTCACCGACAACAGCGCTCCGTTTTCATAACGAATCCGGCCATTGGTCCACATGTACCCCTCTTTCCCGTTCGGAAATTTCCCCCGGCATCCGGAAACGGATACCGCCGTCGGCCTCAGCCCGGTAATGAACCAGACCAGATCCACGTAGTGGCAACCGACATAGACGAAAGGATCGGTCTGATCGGCGGTAAACCAGTTCTGAAAGTTGGAACAACGGTAGCGGTACGGTTCGATCATCCGGGCTTCGCCCAGCATGAAAGCGCCGAAATCGCCGTTCCGGTACTGTCGCCGCGCCAGCAACGCCCGCCGGTCGAAACGCTTGTGGTATTCGACGCCGACGAACAGGCCGCGCTCATAAGCGAATCTTGCGATTTCCGCCGCCTGGGAATAGCGCAACACCAGCGGTTTGACGCACAACACATGTTGCCGGCACCGCAGGGCCGTCATCACCACATCATAATGGAATTGATCCGGAACGGCCACAATCACCGCCTGATACGGCGGCAGAGCCGCCAGCACATCGCGATAGAGGACCGGGAAATTCCGTTCCGGCGGCTGGTCGAACGAGGGCCAGGCAATAAAATTCCGGTGGGGAAACGCCGTCGTCAGCTCCGGACTTTCCTTCAGCGCACGTAACGGCGCGTTGTTCAGCGCACAAATGTCGATATGCCCGATTTTGCCGGTGCGCTGCAAATGATAGATCGACGGCAAAATCAGATCGTGCGTGATCATGCCGCCGCCGACAATGCAAACATCCAAAACTTCTTTGCCCATATATTTATTCCTCCTCCGAATTTGGATGAATTTTTACGGCGAATCAAAACCCGTCATCGGTTCCGGACCGGAATCGGCCGCACGATTCCCGCACCACCAATTCCGGTTTCAGCCGCAACGGACCGCATCCGGACGGCTCCTCTTCGATCATGGCAAACGCCGCCCGGACCAGCGCTCCGATCGGAGCCCGGACCGTCGTCAGCGCCGGAATGGTCAAGGCCACGCCGGGAATATCGTCGATGCCGGTCAGGGAAAGATCATGCGGCACCGTCATTCCAGCGTCGTGAACCGCGCGTAACGCCCCGATGGCCATCGCGTCGTCGGCGGCAAGAACCGCGCTGGGACGACGGGAGTAATCGAGCGTCAACAGTTCCGCCATGGCCCGCAGTCCCGGATTGCCGACGGCGGGTATGGTGACCGCCGTCAACTGCACCGCGGTAGGACCGCGCTGCCGAACCAGTTGCTCCAGAATAATCCGGCGGCGGCGGTGCGGTCCGCTGTCACTGCCGATAAAACCCAGTCGGCGGTGACCGGCGGCAAGAATATAATCCAGTAACAGTTCCAAGCCGCAGGCATCATCCGTTTCGACCCTCCGGACGGCGGGAAAACCGACATCGCTCCCAATTTGCACCACCGGAATATCCTTGGCCAGAAATGCGTTCAGCCAGTCCCCGCACAAATCGCTGCCGCAGACAATCAGCGCTTCCAGCCGAAAGCGCAATAGAGAATCCCGGTCTCCGGGCCGTCCGGTTTCTGGATCGAATCCGGTCAGCAGCAGGGCATAACTGTGACGGCGGGCCAACTCCTGCAGTTCTCCGATCATCCGGCCCAGAAAAGGGTCGTCGAAATCCCTGATGACCACGCCGATGGTCTGGGATTTGGCGCCGCGCAGCATCCGGGCCGCCGCATTCGGCATATATCCCAGTTGCCGGGCCGTTGCCCGGATTTTCCGCACCGTCGCTTCCGCCGCACCAATCCGATCCGCCGTTCCGTTCAACGCCCGGGATACCAGTGACGGCGATACCCCCAGCTTCCGGGCAATATATTTCTGCGTTACCAAAGTTTCATCCCTCCATCAACCCCATCTCACACGTATGAGATAAATATAACCGCATTATATCACGACATGAAGACAATGTCAATCTCATACGTGTGAGATAAGGTTGTTTTTCGCCGGAATATGGTGAAATGAAACAGGAAACACGGGAAAAATCCGTCGGGAAAAAAGCGTTGCGGGTTGCAAATTTCCCGGTCGCGGTCTCCATTATCCCCAGCAATTGCGACAACATGACATTGCCGGGAGGAATGATAGATGTCGGAAGCAGGAAAAGGTTGTATCGGAGTGATGACCAGCGGCGGCGACGCCCAGGGAATGAATGCGGCGGTACGGGCGGTGGTCCGCACCGCCATTTGCCGCGGCGTTGACGCTTACGCGATTTACGACGGTTATCAGGGCATGGTGGACGGCACCGGCATCCGCCAGATGACCTGGCACGATGTCGGCGGCATCATGGACCAGGGCGGCACGATCATCGGTACGGCCCGCTGCCAGGAATTCCGTGAACGCGACGGCCGCCGCCGGGCGGCCCGCAACCTGGTCCGACACGGCATCGACAAACTGGTCTGCATCGGCGGCGACGGCAGCCTGACCGGCGCCGCCGCCTTCAGCACCGAATGGCCGGAACTGCTCCGGGAACTGCTCGACGCCGGGGAGATCACCCGGGAAGAATACGACTCCTGCCCGGAACTGAAAATCGTCGGCATGGTCGGTTCGATCGACAATGATATGACCAATACCGATATGACCATCGGCGCCGACACCGCCCTGCATCGCATTACCGACGCCGTCGACGCCCTGTCCAGCACCGCCGCCAGCCATCAGCGCACCTTCGTGGTGGAAGTGATGGGGCGCAACTGCGGTTATCTGGCCCTGGCCTCCGCCATCGCCACCGGCGCCGGCTGGGTGCTCATTCCCGAAGTTCCTCCCGCCCCGGGCTGGGAAGAACGCATGTGCAATCTCCTGCGCCAGGCCACCGCCGCCGGACGCCGCGACAGCATTGTCATCATTGCCGAAGGCGCCCGCGACCGTGACGGCAATCCCATCACCAGCAGCCACGTCCGGGAAATATTGGAACAGGGACTTCATCGCGATGTCCGCATCACCATTCTCGGCCACGTCCAGCGCGGCGGCGCCCCCAGCGCCTACGACCGCTACAGTGCCACTGTCCAGGGTTACCGCGCCGTGGAAAAACTGCTGGCCATGCAGCGCGGCGACATTCCTTCGATTATCGGCATCCAGCGCCACCGCGCCACCGCCGTCCCCCTGCTGGAATCGGTTCGCCTGACCCGCTCCGTCCCCGACAGGATTGCCGCCGGCGATTATGACGGCGCCGTGGCGTTGCGCGGCAGCAGCTTTAAAAATATGCTCAACATCTTCACCACCATGATGCAGTCCGACCCCCGCGGCAGCACCCCCGACCGTCAAACCGGCTGCTTTGCCGTCATGACCTGCGGCTGGCCGGCGGCAGGCATGAATCCAGCCCTTCGCGCGCTGGTTCGGCTCGGACTGGACCACGGACACACCATTATGGGGATCAAAAACGGTTTCGAAGGCCTGATCGCCGGGGACCTGGCCCCGATGGACTGGATGCAGGTGGAAGACTGGGTCCGGGCGGGCGGCACCGCGCTGGGCACCAATCGGACACTGCCGCAGGAGGGCGATTTTTACATGATCGCCAAAAACCTCGAAAAGTTCAACATCAAAGGTCTGATCATGATCGGCGGCTGGTCCGGCTATCAGGGCATGAATACACTGTACCAGATGCGCCGCGCCTTCCCGGCCTTCCGGATCCCGCTGGTCTGCATCCCCGCCAGCATCAACAACAATCTGCCGGGATCGGAACTCAGCATCGGCGCCGATACCGCCCTCAACAATATTGTCGACGCGATCGACAAGATCAAGCACTCGTCCGACAGCTCCCGCCGCGCCTTCATCGTCGAAGTCATGGGACGTTACTGCGGCTATCTGGCCGTTGTCAGCGCCCTGTCCACCGGAGCGGAAATCACCTACTTCCACGAGGAAGGCGTCACGCTGGACCG
>JAQUZV010000205.1 GCA_028691155.1 Victivallales bacterium | reverse complement strand
GGGAAAGCGGGCGGCCGGAACGTGGCGGCACCCCGGTCAATAGGAAATAGAGCACGGCTATGGCACTCCAGACATCCACCTCCGGCCGAACGTATTTGTAATTGATGATCTGCTGGCGACAAAGAAACGCCAGCGAACCGCCGATATCGCCGGTCCGGGTCCGACTCGGATGATCGGCGCCGCCGAATGCCTTCGACAGTCCGAAGTCGGCGATTTTGGCGGTATATTGTCCAGCGGCATTGTAATGCAACAGGATGTTTTCTGGTTTGATGTCGCGATGGACGATGCCGCGGATCGGCTTGCCGCCGCAATCCACCCCCGGCAAGACGACATTATGGGCATAATCAAGTCCGGCCAGCACCTGCCGGATCAGCGGCACGGCTTCCGCCACGGTCAGTACCCGTCCGAAACGGGTCAGCAGTTCACGCAACGAACCACCGTTGCAATATTCGGTCACACAATAAAGCAGTCCGGGAATCGTGCCGGAAGCCAGGAAGGACACGATATTGCGATGGTGCAGCGCGGCGGTAATGCGAATTTCGCGCCGAAATTCCGGGAATGAAGCGTCGGAATCGTTTCCCGGCAGCAACAGGGCCTTGATCACCACCTCCCGCGCCTCCGGGGTCCGGGCCAGATAAACCGTGGTCCGGTCGTGTGCCGCCAACTCTTTCGTGATTTCGTAATCGCCGATTCTCATGCCGCGTTCCCGGTTTTCGCCGGGAAAGACGCCGCGATGCGTTCAGCCGCGGCATCCGTCCCGGACAAGAGTTATAACACCAGGCGCTTGATCTTCTTTTTCCCGGCTTTCAACAATACCGGCCCGGCCTGGAAAGTGGCCAGCGGAATATTGACATCCGGAGATACAATCCGGGTGTCGCCGAGGTAAGCGCCGCCGCCCTGGATCAGGCGTCTGGCTTCACCGTTGGAGTTGCAGAACCCGGCCAGAACCAGCAACCGTATCGCCCAGACGGCGTTGTCGTGAAACTCGGAAGCGGGAATCCGCACCGTCGGCAGTTCGTCGAGCGCCGCTTCGGGTTTGATTCCGGTAATAGTGCTGGAAGTGGCGATTTTCCCTTCCGGATCGGCAAAGCCGAATTTACCGCCGGCGGCCAGATAGGCCTTCCCGGCGGCGGCGGCTCCATGAGCCAACCGGGTGGCTTCGTAAGCGAGAATTTCCTTGGCCCGGTTGATGGCCGGAGCCTCGAGCCGTCCCAGTTGCGCGGTTTCTTCGACCGGAATGGCGGTAAAGAAATTGAGCAACCGTTCCACCTCGCCATCCTCGCAGTTGCGCCAGAACTGATAGTAATCGAAAACGCTGGTCCGCGAAGCGTCGAGCCAGACAGCATTGCCGGCGGACTTGCCGAACTTTTCCCCGTTGCTGTTGAGCAGCAGCGGGAAAGTGGCGCCGAAGACCTCCTGTTGATTGAGGCGACGGGTCAAATCGACGCCGCACAGGATATTGCCCCACTGATCCTGACCGCCGAACTGAGCCCGGCAGTGGTAATTCTTGTTGAGGACGGCAAAATCGTAACCCTGAAGAATCATGTAGTTGAACTCCAGGAAGGAGAGACCGGTTTCCAGACGCATTTTCACCGATTCGGCGGTCAACATTCGATTGACGCTGAATTTGGACCCGATCTCGCGCAGGAAATCGATATAAAGCATATCCTTGAACCAATCGGCATTGTTGACGAAAACCGCATTGTCCACATCGACAAAACGCGCCAACTGCTCTTTCAACGCCGCCGCATTGGCCGCCACTGTTTCCTTGGACAGCATCTGCCGCGCTTCCGATTTGCCGGAGGGATCGCCGATCTGGGCCGTGGCGCCGCCGACCAGGACGATCGGGGTATGACCGGCGGCCTGAAGCCAGCGCATCCCCATAATCGGAAGCAGATGGCCGGTATGGAGGCTGCTGCCGGTGGGGTCGAACCCGATATAAAACCGGATCTTCTCCGCCTTCAACAATTGATGCAGCGCGGCACCGTCGGTCTCCTGGTAAATGAAACCGCGATCCTTCAATACCTGGTATACGTCCATAGTCATAATTTTCTCGAATCCTGTCTGTCGTTAATCTCCCGGCGGTCATGAACACCGTCAAAGCAGTAAATATAGTCCCGGCAACGGGAAAAACAAGAATCCGGGCGGCAATTTTGCCGTCCGGCACACCATAAACCGTGAAAATGCCGTTCTGCGCCCCTGGGCCTCCGCCGACGCCCAAGGAAAAACGCTGACTGCCGGCCCCCGGAATCTATATTTTTGAGAAAAATTTTACTTCATCCTTGCTTTTAACGACAAGTGTGGTTAAAATAATTTTAATGACAAATATGGTTAAATTTATCGGGAGACGGTCCATGAATAAGAAACGACCCAAACTGACGGCGGCGGAATTTGCCGTCATGGAAGCCGTCTGGAAAAGCGGGGAAGCAACGGTCACCGCCATCATGAATTACGTCAATACGGACAACGACAGAAGTCTGGCCCGTTCGACCATTCAGATGCAACTTTTCCGGCTTGAGGACAAAGGCTGGCTGCAACGCCGCGAAGTGGGCAACAAGTTCTATTTTTCCGCCACGGTGCCCCGGGAAGACGCCCAGGCCATGATTGCCGCCAATGTCCGCCGCACGTTTTTCGGCGGCTCCTGTGCGGAATTGGTCAAGGCGTTGTTCAGTTCCACGACAACCATTTCTCCGGAGGAAGTCGATGAATTGCGCCGACTGATCAAAACCATGGGAGGGGAAAAATGATCGACTGGGAAACAACGGGGGCGGAAATATGCGGCAACACCGCCTGGCAAAGCCTGATTCTGGCCGCTCTGGGCGTGATCGTAATGCGCCTGGCGACGCGACGGTCGGCCGCCGAACGGGTGATGACGGCGCGTTGCGGTCTGGTTGCGCTGGCCCTGCTGCCGTTGCTGAACGGCGCATTCCTGACGTTGCCGCTCCCAACCATAAACTTTCCGCCACGGCCCACGGCAACCCCGGCGGCAACACCCACAATCGCGCCGTCACTACCACCAACCACACACCCCGCCATAACAACAACAACAACACCCGCCACGGCAACGGCAACACCCGCCACGGCAACGGCAACACCCGCCACGGCAACGGCAACACCCGCACCAAGGCAGATACCGGAACCGGACGGCGACCATATCGCCGCCCGGAAAGAAATGATTCGGGAAACCGTACTTGGAATCGGCGCGGTCTGGGAATTGGGGACGCTGCTCCTGTTGCTGCGGCTGGGGTACGGACTGACTTTGACCCGTGGTTTTCGTTTCGGGCTCGCCCCAATCTCCGATCCACGACTGGAAACCGTGCTGCATCAAGCCCAACGCCTGCTGCACTTGCGGCGGGTTCCGGAAGTTTTTGTCTCCCCGGCGACAACGTCACCGCTGACCATCGGCATCTTCCGGCCGGTCATGATTCTTCCGGAAACGCTGTCGTCCCGGCTCAACGATCTGGAAATCCACAGCATCGTACTGCATGAACTGGCCCATATCCGGTATCGCGACCACTGGTGGGGAGTGCTCCAGCGCATAGTCACGGCGCTGTATTGGTGGAATCCGGCGGTGTACCGCCTGGGTAACCGGCATACCGCCGCCGAAGAGGAACGTTCCGACAACGGTGCGTTGTTGCAGCTCCGACGCGAAGAATATTCGGAATGTTTATTGCAACTGGCGGAAAAAACCGGCCGCATCCGCCGTCTGCCCGCGGTAATCGGCATGGCGGCTCATCCGGGCGGCCTCCGTCAACGTATTATCAACATCCTGGCGCGGGAAAAAAACACGGCTATAAATATCTCACGGCATGGAAAAGCGACGGCGGCGGCGGTTACCGTGGCGGTTATCGTGGCGGTGATCGGAATTGGCCTCCAATTTACCGGCCCCCGGCCCCCCTCCACCGGAGCAACCGCCATCAAACTGGTGGATTGCCAAACTCCGGGCGAAAGGTGGGCCTGGGAACAGCTGCCGACCCATAACGCCGCCTTGGGCCTGCCGTTAACAGCGGCCGAAGCAAAAACCCTGCGACAGCTGAACCTCCAGTTGATCCTGCAATTTCAGCAGTGTCGGCTGGTGGAAGGACAGTATCGAAGTGGAGCCACTTCCCTGCTGTCCCTACGCGAGTGCCAGGAAAAAAGCATACGACTGGAGCAGCAAAAAATGCAATTGCTGTCCCGTTATCCCTTGAGCGCGGCGATGAAACAATATGCCGCCGGTCTGCCGACGCAACTCCGCAAGAATGTCCGGCAACAATGGGACCTCATCAACGCGGAATATAAATTCGGGACGATTCCTTTGTCGGACCTGTTCCCGTATCGGCTTAAAATCGGCCAACTCGAGGAAGAAACATCCCGGTAAGCTCCGGTAACCGCTTGACGCCGCAACCGCAACCGCGGCAGATCGGGTCACCCACGAAAAAAAGTAAAGGCCGACCAGGTTTTTTACCGGCGGCCGCGATCATCGGCGGGAAACAAGGTTTCGAAACCATCCGGAGCCATATTTTTTCCACGGCAACAAATCAGGGTAATTTTCCATCGCCGCCTATTGTTTTTTTGCCGGTAACCCCTTACAAT